>NZ_BCBJ01000083.1:0-105066 GCF_001320605.1 Pseudomonas sp. NBRC 111133
TAGGGATACTTCATTGCCAATTAAAAGTAAGGAAGGGCCATGGGGCTCACAGGTTACCGGTCCTGTCTTCTGTCAGCAAAGTGACGGCCCAGTGACCGGATTTAAGATTCGCATCGAACAGTATAAAGGCAATGATGATGATACTGCCGCCGGCAATGTGCGATTGTACTGCAGAAACGGGAAAGAGTTGGCGCTGGAACCGGGGGCTCAATGGGGAGAATGGAGTCAACGCTTCTCTTGCCCGACGGGTCAATCTGCAAATGGTTTTGCAACCCGTGTCGAGGATCCTTTTGATGGGGACGACACGGCACTCAATGGTATGCGATTGCACTGCGAGCTAAATGAGACACCCTAGTCGAGATGACAAGAGGGTGGGTCGTGTCTTTCCGGACACTGATTACGGTGATCACACCGCTTGCTGCTCCATCGCTATTGGCGACCGGTAGTTGTTGCGGCGCTGGAGCCAGATGGGGTGTATCGCATGAAGAAGCTGGTCATATCCTGCCTGGCTTCTTCAATTTCCTTGTAACCCTTGCTGGGAACATCCTTTTGCCAATCTCAGCTACTGAGTTGGGCTGCCTTGGTCTGAATGAATCATCACTTGCTGCTGTGGCTTGGGGCGCCACACGACGCATCACCAATGCGTCGATCGCCAGGTCGCTGCACATGCTGTGGTTGATTGACCAGCCAATCACCTGGAAGGAAAACAGATTCAGCACTGCCCCCGTCGCCTCAATGAATGCTTGAAGCCAGTTCGAATATCGGCATGTACATCAGGATCACGATCAGGCCGATCAGCAGGCCGATGAAGGTCATCAGCAGCGGTTCGAACAGTTTGACGAACCATTCCACCCAGCGGCCGATTTCCTGGTCGTGGAAGTCGGCGCAGCGCTCCAGCATCTCGCCCAGGTTGCCGGACTGCTCGCCGGCCCGCAGCAAGCGCAGCGACACCGGGGTAGCCAGGTGCCCGGCCTCCAAGGCATCGGACAGCGGCAGCCCTTCGCCCACCCGCTGGCTGGCCTGTGCCAGGCCTTGGCCTGCGGCACTGCCGAGCAGGCCGCGCGCCATGCCCATGGCGGTGAGGATGGGAATGCCACCTTGCAGCAGGATGCCCAGCGAGCGATAGAAGCGCGCCAGTTCGTACATCATCAAACGTTGATGCAGCGCTGGCAGCCGGCGCAACTGACAGGATGCCCAGCGTCGTACCCGAGGGTGGCGGCGCAGCAGCCACAGCGCCGTGACGCCACCTGCAGTGCCCAGCGCTAGTGGCAGTTGTTGCGCGTGCAGGAACAGACCGATCTGCATCAACACCCGTGACAGCCAGGGCAACTCGGTGCCCATGCCTTCGAACACCTGGCTGAAACGCGGCACCACGTAGCCGAGCAGGAACAGCACCACGCCGCCGCCTACCAGCAACAGCAGCAAGGGGTAAACCGATGCGCCCACCAGCTTTTGCCGGACCAGGTCCAGGCGCTGGCGATAGCTGATGTAGCGGGCGAGGGCGTCGCCCAGCGCACCGGTGCGTTCGCTGGACTGCACCAGCGCCACATACAGCGGCGGGAACACCCGGGGTTGCTGGCCCAACGCCTGGGACAGAGAGCGGCCTTCGTACAGCTGGCGCACCAGCTCGCTCAGCACCTTGCGTGTGGCCGCAGCAGGGGCTTTTTCTGCCAGGCTTTCCAGTGCGTCGATCAACGGCAGGCCGGCATTGAGCAGGGTCGACAGCTCCTGGCTGAACAGCACCAGGTCAAACGCCGCCTCGCGGCGCCAGGCCATGCCGCGCAAGGCGCCACCGTTGCTGCGCAGGCTGAGCACGCGCAGGCCTTGATCCTCGGCCTGGCGGCGGGCCTGGTCGGCGTCCTCGGCGTCGATCTGCAACTGCACCACACCCTGTCTGCCCAGGGCCTTGAGGCTGTAGCGCATGGTCGTTCTCCTTACTGCCAGCTGGTAATTTCGGCGTTTTCCCCGTCACCACCCGGCTGGCCGTCCTTGCCCATCGAGAGCAGGTCGTATTCACCGCCGTTTTCGCCGGGCTGCCGGTAGATGTATGGGCGGCCCCATGGGTCTTGCGGCACGGCCTTTTGCAGGTACGGGCCGGTCCAGCGAGCCTCGCCACTGGGGGCGACCACCAGCGCCTGCAAGCCTTGCTCACTGTTGGGGTAGTGGCCGACTTCCAGGCGGTACAGGTCCAGGGCCTTGCTCAGCCCCTCGATCTGCGCCCGTGCGACCTTGGCCTCGGAGCGGCCGAGCTGGCTGAAGTACTTGGGCGCGACGATGCCGGCCAACAGGCCGAGCACCACCAGTACCACCAGGAGTTCAAGCAGGGTGAAGCCACGTTGCGGGTTGGTTCTGCGCTGCATGGTGAAGCCCTCCACTGCATGGGAACACGCGTTGACAGGCACCATGCAACAGCCATGCACGTCTGCCTCGGGGCCTTGCGCCATGCGGCACAGGAAGCGGCACAGTGCTTGCGTCGTGGTCATTGACCTCGGGTTTTCCGGGGCATTTCCCCCACATCGGGGGCCACGACGAAGAGGCGACCGACATGCGTGGACTCATCCTCGGTTTGATCTGGCTGACGGCAGGGGTTGCCCAGGCTGATGTGTACATCTCAATCGATGCCAAGGGTGGCTACGTACTGACCAACGTCCATCGGCCCGGACGCCACTATGAAAAGGTGATCAACGAACCGCTGGCCCAGGCTGGCCCGGCCAACGCGCAGATGATCACTGGGCGCCCCTATGCCGAGGTGGTCGCCACTGCGGCACGCATCCACAATGTGCCCCCGGCGTTGTTGCACGCGCTGATCAAGGCCGAGTCCGGCTATAACCCCAAGGCCCGTTCGCCGGCGGGTGCGGTGGGGTTGATGCAATTGATGCCCGATACCGCTCGCGAAATGGGCGTGGAAGACCGCCTGGACCCGCAAGACAACGTGCAGGGCGGGGCCCGCTACCTGAAGCGCATGCTGACCCTGTTTGACAACGACATCACCCTGGCCGTGGCGGCTTACAACGCGGGGCCGGATGCCGTGTTGCGGCGCGGTGCGGTGCCGCCGTATGCCGAAACCCGCCGTTATGTACCTGCGGTGCTGCGCGAATACCGCAAATTGCAGGGGTTGGCAGATGATTCGCCTTTCTAGAGCTGCCTTTCAGGTCCATGCGATCTGTGTGGGAGCGCGTGTATGAAGTGAAAAAAACGTTACCCTTCGGCGGATGCCATCAATTTAACACTATGGTTTCCCCAACTCTGCGCTATAACCTTCTGAAGGTGCCCAGATGTGGAGTCCGCCATGGACATCGCCCCTCGTTCCGACGCCATCGAAGTGCCTGCCGGTAACGAGCTGGCTGCCCCGCGCAAGCCGTTCAACCTTTTGCGCTGGTATGCCTGGGTCAGCCTGGCCATCATCCTGTCGGTGGCTGCCGGGCTGGGGCTGATTTCCACCCGTTTCATCATCGATGAGAGCGTGGAGCGCGATGCCTTGCTCACCGCGCAATTCATCACCTCCATCGCCGACGCCGAAGTACGCCATGTGTCGATCCCCAACGTGCGCACCATGGGCGAGCTGATAGACCCGCGTACCGACCGCAGCAACCTGCCCGATGTCGACCCGGATGCCCGGCGCAAGGCGCGCGGCGAATTTCTCGACCATATCGCCCACCTGCCAGACATGCTGCTGGCCAATATCTATGCGCCGGACCGTACGGTGATCTGGTCCAGCAACCCGGCGCTGATCGGCAAGCTGATCAATGGCGACGATGACCTGGAGCGTGCTTTCGAATACAAGATGCGGGTTTCGGCCAGCTACCATAACTTCGAACAGGCCCGCGCCGAGCAGAAATTCGTTACCCCGCCCGAGCAGCTGTTCATCGAGAATTACATTCCGCTGTTCGATGCCGATGGCGAGAACGTCACGGCGATGGTCGAAATCTATAAAGAGCCCCATGACCTGATCGTGCGCATCGAGCATGGCCTGATCCTGATATGGCTGGCGATTACCGTGGGGGCCGCGCTGGTCTATATCGGCCTGTACGGCATCATGCACCGTGCCGCGCGGTTGCTGGCAGTGCAGCAGAAGCGGCTGATTAACAACGAGACCTATGTTGCACTGGGCGAGGTGTCGTCGGCGGTGGCCCACAGCCTGCGCAACCCGCTGGCGAGTATCCGCTCCAGTGCCGAGCTGGCCCAGGCGTTCGACGACGGCCCGGCCCAACGCCAAGTCAACGAAATCATCAGCCAGGTCGATCGGATGTCGCAGTGGATCCGCCAGATGCTGCAATCACTGCGCCCGCTGAACGACGAGGCCGTGGCGGTCGACTTGCCACAGGCGTTGCAGGAAAGCTTGCAAATTTATGCCGTGCCGTTGACACGCAGTGGGGTAAGCCTTGACCTGCAATCGTTACCGGCAGTGCAGGTATTGGGGCACCCGACGTTACTGCGGCAGGTGTTCAGCAGCCTGGTTGCCAATGCCCTGGACTCGATGGAGCAGGGCGGGCGTCTGCGTATCGAGGTGGTGCGCCAGAACCGGCGCTGCCTGACACTGCGCCTGTCCGACAATGGCAAGGGCATGAGCGAAGAGCAGCAGCGCATGGCCTTCCGGCCGTTCTTCACCACCAAACAGGGTGGGCTTGGGGTGGGGCTGGTGCTGGTGAAACGCATCATGGAGCGCTTCGGCGGTTCGGTTCGGCTCAGCAGCAGCGAGGGCCATGGTACGCGGGTATCGTTGACGTTCCGCTTGGTTCCTAGCTTATAACAAGCATTAAGTAAAATCTCTAAGTCATTGATTTTTATGGGTTTCATAATGTTTGGGTGATAATTACCCAAATGTGGGGAATCTTCCTCAGGTCGTATTTGGAAATACTTTATAACTTGCTGATTTTTATTGATTTGTTTTTGGCTGGCTGAGTTCTTGCTATGTGATGTGCGGAGCGCAACACGCAACACAAGGCAGCTATCAGGCTGCCCAGGCGGGGTGCTTTCAATTGGCTGTTGGCCTTGAGGCATTTCTGAACGGACGCCCTGTGCGGGAACCACGCGATGCAGATGCTGGAAAACGAAGTTCGCGACAAGCCCGGTGCGACCGCCAGCGGTCTGGCTGTGCCATTGCGTGAGTTCAACCTGCTGCGGTGGTTCTCGGTTATCAGCCTGTTGATCATCACCGCGGTGGCGGGCGGGTTGGGTTATGTGTCAACGCGTTTTGTGGTTCGCGACAGCGTGCAGCGCGATGCCATGCTTACCGCGCAGTTCATTCAGGCCATGGCGCAGGCCGAGGTGCGCCATTCGCAGTTGCCGCCAGGCACCACCATGGGTGAGCTGCTAGACCCGCGTCTGGACCTGCAGCACCTGCAGTTCACCCCCGCACTGGCCGAGTCGACCCGGGTCGAGTTCCTGGACCATGTCGAGCACTTGCCAGATACCTTGCTGACCAACGTCTACGCCCGCGACCGCACCATCGTCTGGTCCACCAACGCCGAGCTGATCGGCCAGCGGATAGAAGCCGATGGCGACCTCGACCGTGCTTTCCGTTCGCGCAAGCCAGTTTCGGCCAGCTACCACAAGGCCGAGGACGATCGCGAAGAACAGAAGTTTCAGCGTGAACCGCGTTACCTGTTCATCGAGAACTACATTCCGCTGTTCGACAGCCAGGGCGAGCAGGTATTGGCCATGGTGGAAATCTACAAAGAGCCACAGGACCTGGTGCGGCGCATCCAGTGGGGTTATGTGCTGATCTGGGCGTCGACCTTGGTGGGCGGGTTGCTTATCTATTTCGGATTGTTCTGGATCGTGCGTCGGGCGGCGCAGATGCTGCAGCTGCAACAGGACCGGCTGGTGGCCAGCGAAACCTACGTGGCGCTGGGCGAAATGTCGTCGGCGGTAGCCCACAGCTTGCGCAACCCGCTGGCCAACATCCGCTCAAGCGCCGAGCTGGCCCAGGAAACCGCCAACGTTGCCGCGCAGAAGAACATCACCGATATCATCAGCCAGGTCGACCGTATGTCGCGCTGGGTACGCGACCTGCTGGTGTCGTTGCGCCCAACCAGCGATGAACCCGAAGCCGTGGACCTGGTGGCCGCCATCGAAGACACCCACCTGGCCTTCGCCCAGCAGCTTGAACGAAACGGCGTGCGCTTCCATTTCGAGGGGCCTGACGTGCAGTGGGTGGTCAGCCAGCCGTTGCAGCTGACGCAAATTCTCAACAGCCTGTTTTCCAATGCCCTGGAGGCCATGCCCTGCGGCGGTATGTTGAATGCCCAGGTCAATGTGCAGGGTGGCCTGCGTGCCGAATTCGTGCTCACCGACACGGGCAAGGGCATGAGCCAACAGCAGGAACGGATGGTGTTCAAGCCGTTCTTCACGACCAAACAGGGTGGTCTTGGTGTTGGCCTGGCCTTGGTCAAACGCATCATGGAACGTTTTGGCGGCTCGGTCAGCCTGAGCAGCCGCGAAGAGGAAGGAACCCGCGTCAGCCTTACATTCAATATCGCAGCGGGAGGGGACCATGGAGCACAGCATCCTGGTAGTCGAGGATGATGAAATTCTCGCCGACAACATTCGCACCTACCTTAGCCTCAAGGGCTACGAGGTCACCGTATGCCATAGCGCGGAGCTGGCGCTGGAGCAGATCGAGCGGGCCCGGCCCGACGCGGTGCTGACCGACAACTCGCTGCCAGGCATGAGCGGGCACGACCTTCTGCGGACCTTGGTGGTAAAGGTGCCGGACCTGAAAGTGATTATGATGACCGGCTACGGCAATGTCGAAGATGCCGTGCAGGCGATGAAGGAGGGCGCCTTCCATTACCTGAGCAAGCCCGTGGTGCTGGCCGAACTCAAGCTGATCCTGGACAAGGCCCTGGCTGCCGAGCGCATGGAGCGCACGCTGTCTTTCTACCAGGAGCGAGAGGCGCAGAAGTCCGGGTTGCAGGCGTTGATCGGCGAGTCGCCAACGATGCTGACCCTCAAGCACACCCTGCGCCAGGTGCTGGATGCCGAACGGCGGATGGCCAGTGACGACCTACCACCGGTGCTGGTCGAAGGCGAAACCGGCACCGGTAAGGAACTGGTGGCCCGCGCCCTGCATTTCGATGGCACGCGCAGCAAGGGGCCGTTCATCGAGTTCAACTGCGCCTCGATCCCGGCCAACCTGCTGGAGGCCGAACTGTTTGGCCACGAGAAGGGTGCATTCACCGACGCCAAGGAGCGCCGGGTAGGCCTGGTGGAAGCGGCCGATGGCGGCACCTTGTTCCTCGACGAGATTGGCGAGATGGACCTCGTGCTGCAGGCCAAGCTGCTCAAGCTGCTGGAAGACCGCAGCATCCGCCGGATTGGTGCGGTGAAGGAGCGCAAGGTTGACCTGCGGGTGATCAGTGCCACCAACTGCAACCTCGAGCAGATGGTGCAGCAGGGCAAGTTCCGCCGCGACCTGTTCTTCCGCCTGCGCATCATTGCCCTGAAGGTGCCGCGCCTGTATGCCCGTGGGCAGGACATTCTGCTGCTGGCGCGGCATTTCCTGGCCCATCATGGCCGGCGTTATGGCAAGCCGAACCTGCGTTTTTCCGCCGAAGCCGAGAGCCTGATGCTGGGCTACAGCTGGCCAGGCAATGTGCGCGAACTGCGTAACATGCTGGAGCAGACCGTGCTGCTGGCACCGAACGAGGTGGTGCAGGCGCACCAGCTGAACCTGTGCATGACGTTGATCGACGAGCCATTGGCCGCTCAGCAGGCGCCGGCAATGTTCGAAATGCCACGGCACGAGCCGGAGCCAGGCACCAGCCTGCCCGACATGGAGCGCGAGCTGGTGTGCAAGACCCTGGACCGTACGGACTGGAACGTGACCAAGTCGGCGCGGATGCTGGGGCTGTCGCGTGACATGCTGCGGTACCGGATCGAAAAACTGGGGCTGAGCCGGCCAGACAAGCGTCAGTGGTAGGGCAGGTGTCTAGTGCTGGCTATCGTCAGCTGCGCCATCTTGCCGGCGAGTGCCCTCCTGGCCGCTGCCCTCCATTCCCGGCAGGTCACGGTTGTCATTCAGCTCTGCCGGCGGGCTGTCCGGGTCGTTGCCCTTGATGCGCGGGTCGGTATCCCGCGGCACGGGCTTCTCGATCGGGTTGAGGGTGCTGTCCACGCCTGGCCTTGGCGCAGTGCTGTGCGGGTCGTCAGGGTAGGTCGGGCCGGTGCCGGCGGCCAAGGCCAGCGGCGAACCGAGCAGGGCGATCAGCAGGATGCTTGTGCGGGGCATAGCAGTCTCCATTGCGTTGGGTAGGGCTCATACCTTCCTTCGGCCCTACCCGACGCATCCAGGTGCCATTGCCCCGATCAACGGTTACACCACCAGCGACAACAGCATGATGAAGATGATGCCGACCACCGAGAGAATGGTCTCCATCATGCTCCAGGTCTTGAAGGTTTCTGCCACGGTCATGTTGAAGTATTGCTTCACCAGCCAGAACCCGGCGTCGTTCACATGCGAGAGGATCAGCGAGCCGGCACCGGTGGCCAGTACCAACAGCTCACGGTTCACCCCCGGCACCAGGTCGATCACCGGCGCAACGATGCCCGCACCGGTAATGGTGGCCACCGTGGCGGAGCCGGTAGCGATGCGGATCACCGCAGCCACCAGCCAGGCTAGCAGGATGGGTGAAATTTCCGCCTGCACGGCCATCTGCCCGATCACGTTGCCCACGCCGGTGTCCACCAGCATCTGCTTGAAGCCACCGCCAGCACCCACGATCAGCACGATGGCTGCAGTGGGGGCCAGGCTCTGGTCGAGCATCTTCATGATCTGCTGGCGGTTGAAGCCGCGAGCCGAACCAAAGGTGTAGAAGGCCAGCAACAGGGCGGCGAGCAGGGCGGTGATCGGGTGGCCGATCAGGTCCATCCACTGGCGCACGATGTGCTCGGCCGGCAGCACCACGTCGGCGAAGGTTTTCAGCAGCATCAACGCGACTGGCAGCAGTACGGTGATGAGGGTGATGCTGAAACTGGGCAGGTTGCCCTGGTCGGAGTCCTTGGCGATCTGGTCCATCAGTTCCTGCGACGGGTTGCCCGGGATGTAGCGGGAAATGAAGTTACCAAACAGCGGGCCAGCGATGATCGCGGTGGGCAGTGCGACGATCAGACCGTAGAAGATGGTCTTGCCGATGTCAGCGTGGAAAATGCCGATCGCCAGCAGCGGGCCCGGGTGTGGCGGGACCAGGCCGTGTACTACGGAAAGGCCGGCCAGCAGCGGAATGCCGATCTTCACCAGCGACACCCCGGAGCGGCGGGCAACGATGAACACCAGCGGAATCAGCAACACGAAGCCGATTTCGAAGAACAGCGGTATGCCCACCAGGAACGCGGCGAACATCATGGCCCAGTGCACGTTCTTCTTGCCGAAGGCGCGGATGAGGGTTTGCGCGATCTGGTCGGCGCCCCCGGAGTCGGCCATCAGCTTGCCGAGCATAGTGCCCAGGGCAAGCACGATGCCGACAAAGCCCAGCACGCCACCAAAACCGTCCTGGAACGATTTCATGACCTTGGCCACCGGCATGCCGGAGGTCAGGCCCAGGAAACCGGCCGCGAGGGTAAGGGCGACGAAGGGGTGCACTTTGAAGTGGGTGATCAGCAGGATCAGCCCGACGATGGTAACCAGCGCGTCGAGCAGCAGGAAGGTATCAGTAGCCAGTCCGAACATGGTTTGAAGGCCTCGGTCTTATCGTTGTTTTGGGCGTAGCTTTTTGGAACTTTTCCCGCGTTTGCAGGTTGGGGTAGCGCTGTCTTTGGTGAGCCGGAAAACCGCCAGGGTCAGGCGGTTTGCGCCAGCCCCTGCTCACCGCAGCGCTTTAGCCAGCGGTCCACCGCTTCGGCAAGCGCTTCGACGGGTTGGGTAGCATCCAGTGGCAGGGTCAGTGGCTCGCCGCGTGGCGATTCCAGGGCAGCGAACTGGCTGTCGATCAGGCTGGCCGGCATGAAGTGACCGGGGCGGGCCCGCACGCGTTTTTCCGCCTCGGCCGGTGACAGTTCGAGGAACACGAACACCAGCCCGGGCATGGCATCGCGCAGGGTGTCGCGGTAGCGGCGCTTGAGTGCCGAGCAGGTCAGAATCGGGCGCTCCCCAGCCTGGGTGGTGGCCTGCAGCTCCTGACCGAGGCGTACCAGCCAGCCGGCGCGGTCGCCATCGTCCAGCGGGATGCCAGCGCTCATCTTGCGGATATTTTCGGCAGGGTGGAAAGCGTCGCCTTCGATCAGGCGGCCGCCGCTTCTGGCAGCGATAGCGGCGCCGATGCAGCTTTTGCCGCAACCGGCCACGCCCATCACCACGATGGCGGACAGGGGAGAATTCATCAGTACCTCCTGCGGGGTGAGATAGCGCTGTCTCGTCATCGACGAACAGCCACCTCCCCGGTGTTATTGGTCTTGTCCCTACGCAGTATGGACGCCTGGTGGCGAGCGCGTGATGGCTGCTACCAAAGATTACATTGCCTGCGTCCTGAGACAGCGCTACCTTAGTGGCCGTTCCCTCTCCTTGCAAGTAGTAAAATTACAACATCCATGTCCCGCACCGGCTCCCGCACTACAGGTCGTCCCACCCTGGCAGAAGTTGCCAGGCTTTCCGGGGTTTCCCCGATTACCGCTTCGCGCGCCTTGCGCGGGGTCAGCACGGTTGCGCCGGAGCTGGTGGAAAAGGTTATCGCCGCAGCGGCAACCCTTGGCTATGTCGCCAACCCGGCGGCCCGGGCGCTGGCCTCGGCGCGTAGCCAGTCGGTGGTGGTGTTGATCCCTTCACTGTCCAACCAGCTGTTCATCGATACCCTGGAAGCCATCCACGAGGTCATGCGCCCGCGTGGGCTTGAGGTGTTGATCGGCAACTATCACTACGACCTTGCCGAAGAAGAGAACCTGATCCGTAACTACCTGGCCTATCAGCCCTGCGGCATGCTGCTGACCGGCTTCGAGCGCAGCGATGCGGCGCGCCAGATGCTGGCCGCCAGTGGTGTGCCTTGTGTGCACATGATGGAGCTCAACGGCGAGCCTGGGGCATTGTCGGTCGGGTTTTCGCAACAGCAGGCCGGGCGTGCTGCTGCCCGGCACTTGATCAAGCGCGGTCGCAAGCGCCTGGCATTCATTGCCGCGCAGCTTGACCCACGGGTGATGCAGCGGGCCGAAGGTTTCCGCCAGGCGCTGGCCGAGGCCGGTTTGCAGGCGACCGAGCTGGAGGTACTGGCGCCGGAACCTTCATCGATTGCACTGGGCAGTGCACTGTTCAGCCAACTGATGCATAAGGCGCCGGATGTCGACGGTATTTTCTTCTGTAACGACGACCTGGCCCAAGGCGCGGTGCTGCAGGCCTTGCGCCAGGGGGTGGAGGTACCACGCCAGGTGGCAATGGTCGGGTTCAACGATTTGCCGGCCTCGGCGCACATGGTGCCGCGGCTGACCTCGATTCGCACGCCTCGGGCTGCTGTGGGGCGTGGGGCGGCGCAGGCGTTGCTGGCGTTGCTCGATGGCAAGCGGGTGCCGAACGCGCAGCAGGACTTGGGCTTTGAGTTGATGGTGCGGGAGAGCTCCTGACTTCTACCCCCTGTGGGAGCGGGTCTACCCGCGAACACCGGTGCAGCCGGTGCCATATGTCGCGTTGCCTTCTTCGCGGGTGAACCCGCTCCCACAGGAATGGTGGTAATTTAAAGAATGTAGTAATTACAAAGTGATAGCACTGTGCTTGCATGCTAATGATGGCGATCTATGCTCATGAAACCGCGCATAAAGGAGCCCGGCGTCATGTTCGATTTCCACCGTAAGTCCGATTTGGTCGAGATCCAGCGCAGCCAACAGGCTTTGGCCACCGCACAGGCCAAACTCGCCGCTATCAGCCGCTCCATGGCGATGATCGAATTCGCTCCCGATGGCACCATTCTCGATGCCAATGAGCGTTTCTGCCAGGCCATGGGTTACAGCGTTGACGAGTTGCGTGGCAAGCACCACCGGTTGTTCTGCGAGCCAGACTACGCAAAAAGTGCCGAATACCAACAGCTGTGGCGTGAACTGGGGCAGGGCAAGGCTATCAGCGGTACCTTCGAGCGCCTTGACAAGGCCGGGCGCGAGGTGTGGCTGGAGGCCAGCTACATGCCGGTGCTGGACGAGCAGCGTCAGGTTACCAGCGTGATCAAGGTGGCCGCCGACATCAGCCAGCGGGTGGTGCAGGAGCATGAAAGCGAAAACCTGCTCAAGGCCATCAGCCGCTCCATGGCGGTGATCGAATTCACCCCCCAGGGCCGGGTGATCAAAGCCAACCAGAACTTCCTCGACACCATGGGCTATCGCCTCGACGAGGTGGTTGGCCGTCATCATGGTCTGTTCTGCCTGCCGCACGAACGCGAGTCGGCCGAGTACCGCGAGTTCTGGGCGTCGCTTAACCGTGGCGAATACCATTCGCACCGTTTCGAGCGTATCAACAAGCAGGGGCAAATGGTCTATCTGGAAGCCTCCTACAACCCCATTTTCGACAGCAAGGGGCGCTTGAACAAGGTCGTGAAGTTCGCCAGTGACATTACCCGCCAGGTCTGCACCCAGCAGAACGCCGCCGATGCTGCCCATGCCAGTTCCATGCAGACCGACGCCTGCGCGCGCAAGGGCACAGAAGTGGTGCAGCAGACGGTGCAGGTGATCGAACAGATTTCCCAGGAGCTTAACGATGCCGCACGCAGCATCGATGCGGTCAGCAAGCAATCGGATGTGATCGGGCAGATCGTGCTGACCATTCGCGGCATCGCCGACCAGACCAACCTGCTGGCCCTGAATGCCGCGATCGAAGCCGCCCGTGCCGGCGAGCACGGGCGAGGCTTTGCGGTAGTGGCCGATGAGGTGCGTAACCTGGCGGCGCGAACCAGCAAGGCCACCCTGGAGATTGTCGATGTGGTGCGGCAAAACCACGACCTGTCGCTACTGGCGGTAGCCAGCATGCAGTCGAGTCTGAATCGCACCGGTCACGGGGTGGCGTTGGCCAACGAAGCGGGTACGGTGATCATGGAAATCCAGCAAGGCTCACGGCACGTGGTGGATGCCATCAGCCAGATCAGCTCGACGCTGCAATTGCACTGAGCGCATCGCGCATTTCGTCAAGCAGGGCTTGCAGGCTGGTTTGCAGCAGCGCGCGCTGCTCGACCGTCGGCAGCCCCTGTGCGTGGGCGAGCTCGATGGCTTCGCAGTCCTTGACCACGGTGCGCACCCTGATCATCTTGGCGCCACCCTTGATGCGATGGGCCAGGGCCCGCACGGCCTCGTCGGCGGCGTCTGGTGCCAGGGCACGCAAGTCGGCCAGGTCTTCGGCGACGCTTACCGACAGTTGTTCGAGCAAATGCCGCGTCAGCTGTTCGTCGTCCTGGGTCAGGTGGCGCAGTTCAGCCAGGTCGAACCCGCTATGGCGTGTGGTCGGTGTTTTTTGTTGCTGAGGGCGGACCTGGGGCAGATGGGCCTTTAGCGAACGTAGGCCAATCGGCTTGAACAGGCATTCGTCCATGCCGCTGGCCAGGCAGCGGGCGCGCTCCTCGGCCTGGGCATTGGCGGTCACGCCGAGAATCCTGCACGCTGGCAGGCTGCGCTCACCCTCCAGGCTGCGAATGCGCCGGGTCAGTTCGTGGCCGTCCATGACCGGCATGCTGCAATCGGTAATCACCAGGTCGAAGCGCGCTGCCTGCCAGCGTGCCAGGGCGATTTCGCCATTTTCCGCCAGGGTCACGCGATGACCCAGGGTATGCAGTTGCCGCTCCAGCAACAACAGGTTGGCGGGGTAGTCGTCGACCACCAGAATGTTGAGCGGGCCGCTAGTGCCTTCATGAGCTGGCGGGTCTTGCTCGGCCTGTACCGGTGCAGCACTGGTGGGCAGCTGCAGGCAGACTTGCACGCGGGTGCCGACGCCTTCCACGCTCTGCAGGCTCAAGGCGCCGCCCATCAATTCGGCGAGGGTGCGGCTGATGACCAACCCCAGGCCTGCGCCTTGGCGGGCCCTTGGGCCGTCGGCCTGAACAAACGCATTGAACAGCCGGGCCTGGTCGACAGGGCTGATGCCGATACCGGTGTCGCGCACATTCAGCTCGATTGCCAGAATGCCCTGGCCGGCAACTTTGGGCAGTAGCAGGCTCGCTTGCACTTCACCGCGATCGGTGAACTTGATGGCGTTACTGACCAGGTTGGACAGAATTTGCTTGCACCGCAGCGGGTCAGCCAGCACCCAGACCGGCTCTGCCGGCAGTTCGCCGTGCAGGTGCAAGCCTTTGGCCCGTGCATTGCCCTCGAATACCCGCAGTGTGGCGCGCACCAGCTCTACCAGATCGGTGGGTACTGGCTGCAGGCTGATGTGGCCGGATTCTATGCGGGAAATGTCGAGAATGTCGCCAATCAGCTCAAGCAGGCCGGTTGCCGAATCGTAGGCGGTCTGTAAAAGCTGGGTGTCGCAGCGGCCGCCACGGCTGTCCTCCAGTGCCAGTTCCAGCAGGCCGATCACGGCATTCATCGGGGTACGGATTTCGTGGCTCATGGTGGCCAGGAACGTGCTTTTGGTCTGGCTGGCCTGTTCGGCGTCGTCCTTGGCCTGGCGCAATTGCTCAAGCAGCCCGCGGCTCAACGCCAACTGTGCCTGAAGCGCGTGCTGGGCCTCTGTGCGCTGGTTGATCAGCTTGCGCAGGTAGCTGTTCCAGAATATGACGCCAGCCAACAGCAGGGCCGACAGCACCAGCACCTGCAAGGCCAATGTGCGGTAGTCGCGCCAGGGGCTGTCGCTCACCAGCGTGCTGGTACGCCAGCGGTTGATCAGTTGATCGAGCTCTTCGGGCGGAATGCTTAGCAGCGCCTTGTCGAGAATGGCCTGTAGCTGGGGCAGGTCGGCGGCGACGGCAAAGGCGGCGATGGCCGGTTCGTCGTCGAGGACGCTGGCGATGCGCAAGCGGTCCTTGAACACATGGCTGATGTAGTAGGCGGCATTGATATGGCTGCTAAGGGCAACGTCGGCGGTACCGTTGGCCACGGCCTCCATCTGACCGAGCGGGTTATCCACTTCGACTATCTTTGCCTGCGGATAGCTCTGTTGCATCAGGGCCCGTTGCGGTGAACCACGCACCAGGGCGATGCGCTTTCCGTTCATGGCCTTGGCTTGTGCGGGAGATTCGACGTCGCTGCGGGTGACGAGCACGCGTGGGCTGACCAGATAGGGGCGGGTGAAGCGCAGTTGCTTCAAGCGGTCAGCGCCGTAGCCCAGTGCCCCAATCATTTGTGCTTCACCGCGGGCCAGGCGGTCCACCATGGCCTGTGCTGAAGCGCTGTCGACGGGGGTGAACTGCAGCCCTGTGCGCAGCGAGATCTGCTTGAGCAGGTCGAGGGTTATGCCACTGGGGCGATGCTGAGCGTCGTTGAAGGTCAAGGGGGCCAGCGAGGTATTGACCAGCACGCGGATGGTGGGGTTGGCGGCGATCCAGGCCTCTTCTTCTGCGCTCAAGGCCGTGAGATGGCGCTGCAGCAGCAGGCTGGTGTTACCACTGCTCCAGCGGCGCAGGATGTTCAGGCGTTCGCTTTCGCTGATGCGCGCCAGCGCTTTGTCGACCAGCCGATGCATGCGTGGGTTGTCGTTGGCCAGGGCAAAGGCGAAAGCCCCTGGGGCTACCTGGCAGAAGTGGTCAATCTTGAGCGTGCCTTGGTAACTCCTGCCAATCAGGAAGTCAGTGCTGATGGCATCGCCCAGGTACGCATCCGCCTCACCTAGCTCGACGGCTGCCAGCCCGGCTTGGGTCGAGCGGTACAGGCTCAGTTGCGCTTTGGGGTACAGCGTTCGAACGGCAGCGGCGGGCAGATAATGATCGACCATGGCCAGGCGCAGGCCGGCGAGGTCAGGTGTGCCTTTCAGGCTGTGCCCCTTGCGGGTGACGATGACCGGGAGGTCGTCAGCATAGGGGGTGCTGAGGCTAAGCTGAGCGTCAGCCGCCTCGAAGGCATTCGAACTGCCCAGCAGGTCGATGCTGCCTTCACGTAAGGCGATGATCGCCTCGTGGCGGCTGTCGTAGCGCCGTACCTCGACGGGAATGCCCAATTGCTCGGCGATAATCCCGGCGTAATCGGCGCTAAGGCCTTCGTATTCGTGCTGACTGACGTTGATTTCAAACGGTGGATAGTCGGGCCGAGAGCTGCCCAGCACCAGGTGCTGGCGGCGCTGCAGCCATTGCCGGTCTTCGCTGGACAACGCCAGGGGGGCGGCGGCACTGGCCGAGCGCGCCAGCAACTGGCGGGGCTCGCTGCTGGCCAACAGCTCGGCCGAGGCGAGTAAGCCGGTAGCCAGAAAGACGCTCGCCAGCAGGTGCTTCATGGTGTGCAAACGCTCAATACACGCTGTTGCGTTTGGCCAGGTCGACCATTTCCACCAGTGATTCAGTCTTGAGCTTTTCCATGATACGGCCCCGGTAGGTGCTGATGGTCTTGGCGCTGAGGTTCATGCAAGTGCCGATATTCTTGTTGTTCTCGCCGCGCGCCAGGCGTCGCAGTACCTCCATCTCCCGGTTGGAGAGGCTGGCCAGGCGCACGGGCTCGCTTTCCAACGAATTGCTGTTGACCGACATCTGCGGAAAGGTCGAATAACCTTTGGTCAGGGCCTTGAGGGCAAACAGCAGCGCCTCGTGGTCTTCTTCTTTGGTGACGAAAGCGCCGATACCGGCATCCAGGCAGCGACGTACATACAGGTCGGTGGCCTGGCCGGTCAGTACCATGATCTTCGGCACCGGTTCCAGGCACTGCAGGCGCTTGATGACTTCCATGCCGTCCAGCCCCGGCAGGCCGATGTCGAGTATGACCACGTCCGGGCGCAGGTCGCGGGCCACCTGCGCCACTTCACTGCCATTGCCGACTTCGCCGACGACGTGGAAGCGCTCGCGTTCGAGCAGCATGCGCAAGGACAGCCGGACGATAGGGTGGTCGTCGACGATCAGCACGGTTGTCATGAGAAAAACTCCTGTCAGGATGTGGTCCGCTTCCTGGATCACTCAGGAATACGTCTGCAAGTGGGTTAATCGGAAGCGCTGCAAGATACGGCCAATCCCGAAGTTTGGTAATGGCGAGTATAGAAGTGTTGAAAGTCCCTGCTCTTGTTGTTGAAGAATCCTACAAAAAACAGGAAATACATCACCCTGTCCAAGCGGTGATGCCGGTTTTCTTCGGTCGGTCAGGCGCAGGCAGTGTGCGCTTTGTTCACGCGCTTGGCCGAGGCGGGGTTGTTGGCCAATGCCTTGCCGACACGCGTCGGACGGGCTACCAGCTGGCCCGAACAGTTCGGACAAAGGCCCTGCAAGCGGGTTTCGGCACAGGTGCGGCAGAAGGTGCATTCAAAGGAGCAGATCAGCGCATCGGGGCTGTCGCCGGGCAAGTCGGTATCGCAGCACTCGCAGTTGGGGCGTAATTCCAGCATGGGCCTAACTCCTGTTGGCAGGCGGGAACCTGGAGTCTGCTACGCCACGGCAAGGCTGGCAATGCTCAGTCGGCAGGGCGATACAGGTGGGCGTGCCCGGCACGGTACAAGGCCGACTCGGCGAATGGCGTATCCCCCAGCACATGACCCACCAGGATCAATGCTGTGCGCCGGAAAGCCTTGGCCGCGACGCGTTCGACAATGTCGCCCAGGTTGCCACGCACCCAGTCCTGGTCAGGCCAGGTGGCCCGGTGCACCACCGCTACCGGGCAGTGCGCGCCGTAGTGCGGCAACAGCTCTTCGACAATGCGCGAAAGGTGCTTGACCCCCAGGTGAATCGCCAAGGTGCTGCCATGGCGCGCCAGGTCACCCAGTTGCTCGCCGGGCGGCATGGGCGAGCTGTCGCCGTAACGGGTGAGGATCACCGTTTGCGCCACCTGCGGCAGGGTCAGTTCGCAGCCGAGCAGGGCGGCGCTGGCTGCTGTGGCGGTGACCCCGGGGATGATCCGGTAATCGATGCCCAGCGCCTGCAGGTGGCGGATCTGCTCGCCGATGGCGCCGTACAGTCCAGGGTCGCCGCTGTGTACACGGGCTACATCCTTACCTTGTTCGTGGGCGGTGCGCATGGCGCTGACAATCTGTTCCAGATGCAGTTCGGCGCTGTTGATCACGGTCTCGGCCTGGTGGCCTTCGAGTACGGCGTCGGGTACCAGTGAGCCGGCATAGATAATCACCGGGCACTGGCGAATCAGCCGTTGGCCCTTGACCGTGATCAGTTCCGGGTCGCCGGGACCGGCGCCAATGAAATAGACCGTCATGGAAAGTCCTTGCAGGAAAGAGGGGGAAGCGCTCAGCCGGCGAGGGCGAGGGTCGCCGGGCCCAGTACCTGGCGGGCCAGCAGCAATCTGGCCGTGCCAAGGTGCTGGCTGGCCATGGCCAGTGCCGCGCTCTCGGCCACACCCCAGCAGCCGCTGTGGGCATGGGCGGCGGCGGAGCGGTGGCTGAGCAGGGGTTCGTAAGGTTGCAGTTGCACGCTATGGTACAGCACCAAGGGCAAACCGAGGCGTTCGGCCAGCTGTAGCAAGCCAGGTTCGTCGGCCTTCAGGCTGATGCTGGCGATACCGCGCAGGTCGGCCAATGCCAGGCCCTGGTTGTCCAGGGCCTGGTCCAGCAAGCGTTGCAGGGTATCCGCCGGGCAACCCCGGCGGCAGCCGAAGCCGGCGTAGAAGGGCGGCATCAGGCCCGGCTGGAACGGCGGAACAGCCAGGCGCTGAGTAGGCCCAAGGCCAGCCAGAAGGCGGCGTTGGTCAGCCAGGAGGCCACTTTGAACTGGGTTTCCAGTGCTTCGGGGGCCAGGCTTTCATGCACGTCGGGTTGTGGTGCGCCAATCACATGGGGGATTACCAGCAGCACGGCGCCCAGCGCTTTCAGCAGCCAGTGACGAGCGAACACCAGCAAGGCCAGGCCCAGTGCGGTGGCACTGGCTGTGCCGATCCACCAGGCCTGGCGTTGCCCCAGGTCGGCCGCTGCCGTACCGGGCAGTTCGGGTGGCAGGCCCAAGGTCGGAGCAAGGCAGAAGACGGCGAAGCCGGCCAGCCCCCACCATGCACCCGTCCCGGCGCGCGTCGGCTCGCGCAGGCTGTACAGGGCGGCGAGGATCAGGGCGAAGCCGACCGCGACCACCAGGTTGCCGCCCGTAGTGGACAGCACACGTTGCCAGCCGTCTTCCGGCGACCAGGCTTCGGCGCTGTGCTCATGGGCGGGCACATCGCTGCCATGCTCGTGGTGGGCGGCAGGGGCCGAGGACTCGTAGGTTTCCGCCTCAAGAATCAGCGGGGCGACCCAGAAGCTTTGCAGCAAGGTCAGCAACAGGGCCGCAAGCAGCCCGCTGAAGCCCGCGGTACGGGCAATGCGCGTGATCATCAGGCGTACTCAGTGGCAGGGGAAGGCGGCGCTGTGGCGGGTGTCGTGGGCGGCGTTGTGCACGGCCTCGATGTGCGAGAAGCCGGCAAAGTACACCAGGCACAGGCCCAGCAGGCTGGCGCCGACGGCGATGACGATGCGCTGGCTGAGGGTGACAGGCGTGGCAAGGTTGTGTTGCTTGGCGCTGGTGACGGGCATGACGCGTTCCTCTGCTTTTTTTGGGCAATGGGCAAGCGCGGCAGCCCCGAGCGTAGTCGCCCAGGGGAATGCAACAGCGCCCGCCCACCGCGGGGTGTTCATGAACGCCAGGCCGGTCTCCGGGCTTGCGAGGAAGAGCAGGGCTCCTGGAAAGCGTCACCTTCCCATGCCGCATTACAAGGGCACAGTGGTACAGACGCTTCGCTCGCTTACCGTTGCGGGGGCAGCACCGGGATTGTCCGGCCCTGTTGGAGAGCCTGCGACGCACCGGTTTCCCGTTTCACCCCCTAGGGGGCACCTGAACGTGAGGCATAAGGAGAGCATGGGGCGGCCTTGGCGTCAATGCCACCCTCGGTGGCCGCACCCTGAATCACGCGCTCTCGCGGGCAATCAACTTGCACGCCAACAGGTTCAGCCGCTGGACCTCACCGTCACACGCCAGCACACCCAGGTGCTGCAGCACCCGCAGCGCCGCCACTTCGCCAATCTCCCGGGAGGGCGGGCGCAGGGTGGTGAGGCTGGGTAGCAGCATGTCGGCAAAGGGGTAGTCACCAAAGCCGACAATGGCCATGTCTTCTGGCAGGCGTAAGCCGGCGCGCTGGCCGGCCAACAGGGCGCCGGCGGCCAGGTTGTCATTGGCGAAGATGATCGCCTCGGGCCGTGGATTACGGCGGATCAATGTTTCCATCGCCTGCTTGCCCGCCTCGAACGGCGCGCAGTCTGCCGAGGGCACGAACACCCAAGGCTCCAGCCCGGCCTCACCCAGTGCCTCGACATAGCCGTCGCGCCGCTCCAGCGCACTCAGGTCGCCGGCTGCACTGTTTTGCACGAACGCGATGCGCCGGTGGCCCTTGTCCAGCAAGTAGCGGCAGGCCTGCACACCCACCTGATGATGAAGGAAACCTACTTGCAAGGGCGCCCGCTCCGGGCGGTAATCCCATATTTCCACCACGGGCACATCTGCGTCGGCCAGCATCTTTTCCGTGGCCGGGCTGTGGAAATGGCTGGTCACCACCAACGCTGCCGGCGACCAGCCAAGAAACGCTCGCACCGCGCTTTCTTCCTGCGCTTCGCTGAAGTAGCTGGACGCCAACAGCAACTGGTAACCATGCCGGCTGAGGGTATCGCTGAACGCCTGGATGGTCTGGGCGAAGATCGGCCCGGAAATGTTCGGGATCACCATGCCCACGATGCGCCCGCGCGCCGAGGCCAATCCCCCGGCGACCAGATTGGGGACATAGCCCAGCGCCTGTACAGCGGCCTCGATACGTTCACGCAACGGCGGTGACACCTGGTCTGGCTGGTTGAAGTAGCGCGACACGCTGATGGCTGAAACCTCAGCAGCCCGCGCCACCTCGGCGAGGGTGACACGGCCTGCGCCGCGTCGCTTGCGGGGGGGATCCTTGGCTTGGCTCACCGGGCTGCCTCCTGTGGAAATGGCGCGATGGTAGCGCTAACGGATGCGCGATTGGCAAATAGCTATATCGCATATAAATCTGACTTTTAAGTATTTGACGTGCTAAACGGTGGCCGCAGATACTTGTTCATGTTAGCGCTACCAAGCGCTGCTGTTGGCAAGCGCCTGCCACTCGCACGAGCGAGACCAGACAACCACAGCAACTTCGTGTCGGCCCCGTCAAATGGGGGCCTGGTCTGGTTTCCCGAGGCAGTGAGCACCATGCAGAAAAACCGTACACCTTTTCCCGCTACGCAACGCCGGCCGCTGGCCGCAGCCATCCTGCTGGCCGCTTTCGGCCAGGGCGCCCAAGCAGCCGAGCCTGCTGAAACGGGGGCTGCGCAGGCCACTGCACTGGGGGCGGTTACCGTGACAGCCACACGCCGCGAAGCCACATTGCAGGAAGTGCCGGTGGCAGTGTCGGTGATCGATGGCGAGCAGCTGGAGCGAGACAACCGCAACAGCGTGGCCAGCATCGTCCAGCAGGTGCCTACCCTCAACTATCGCGCCGGGGCCTCGAACAAGGACACCTCGCTGTTCATCCGTGGCGTTGGCACCATTTCCACTTCGCCGGGCGTCGAGCCAACGGTGGCGACGGTGGTCGATGGTGTGGTGTTCGGTCGCCCGGGCCAGTCGACCCTCGATTTGCTCGACCTGGAACGTATCGAGGTGCTGCGCGGGCCGCAGGGCACACTGTTCGGCAAAAACGCCTCGGCCGGCGTGCTGAACGTGGTCAGCAAGGCCATCCCTGAACAGACCCAGGGCTATGTGGACTATTCGCACTTTGGTGGTGGCGACGAGAACCGCCTGCGCTTTGGCATTGGCGGGCGCCTGAGCGAGCAGTTCAAGGGGGCGTTGAGCACCTTGTGGGGCGACTACGACGGTAATGTCGAGAACGTTGCCAATGGCCACGACGTCAATGGCTACGAGCGCAAAGGCGCCCGCGGCAAACTGGAGTTCGAGCCCAACGAAGACGTGCGCCTGACCCTGATCGCCGACTACATGAAAGGCGAAGACACCCTGCCCAGCGGTGTGATCACCAGCGCCAGCGCCGCCTTCGCCAGCCAGTTGGGTCCGGTGACGCCAAGCGCCCACAACCGCGACATCAACAGCGACTTCAAGACCCACGTCGAGGACGAGAACCAGGGGCTGTCGGCGCAACTGGACTGGCAGCTGGGCGACTACACCCTGACGTCGATCAGCGCCTGGCGCGGCTGGGACAACACCCAGTACCAGGACGGCGACCGCCGCGCCTTACTGCCACTGACCGCGTCCCACGACAAAGGCACGGTGGACTATGACCAGTACAGCCAGGAGTTTCGCCTGACCTCGCCCAAAGGGCAGTTCAACGAATATGTGCTGGGCGCCTTCTACATGCATGGCACGACCAAAGAGACCTACCAACGCCTGTCGGTCAACGGCGGTGTGGCCAACAGTGGCCGTGCCGACTACTCCACCACCAACGACAGTGTCGCGCTGTTTGGCGAGAACACCTTCAATTTCACTGACGACTTGCGTGCCATTTTGGGCCTGCGCTGGACCCACGACGACCTCGAATACGACCACCGCCGCGTCTCCACCTCGGCCACTGCTGTGGCCGGTATTCAGCCCTCTACCGCCAGCTCGGGTTCGGTGGATGAGAACGGCTGGAGCGGGCGGACCGGCCTGCAATACGACTTCAACGACAACCTGACCGGTTACGTCACCTATTCGCGCGGCTACAAAGGCCCGGCCTACAACGTGTTCTTCAACATGCAGCCGCGCGATACCGAGGCGCTCAAGCCCGAGACCTCCGATGCCTATGAAATCGGTTTGAAAAGCACGGCGCTGGACAATCGCCTGACCGCCAACCTGGCCGTGTTCCACACCGACTACGACAACTATCAGGCCAACTTCTACGACACCGTGGCCAACCAGGTGGTGACCCGCCTGGTCAACGCCGGCAAGGTCAAGACCCAGGGGGTGGAACTGGATGCCAGCTTCCAGGCCACCTCGCGTCTGAAGCTGTCGACCGCCGTGGCTTACACCAAAGCGCGCGTCGATCACTTCAACTGCCCGGCGGGTGCGGCGGCCAGTTGCAACATCGATGGCGGCCGCTTGCCGCTCACGCCGGACTGGAAGACCTACCTACGCGCCGATTATGTAATCCCGCTGGACAATGGCCTGGATGTGGAACTGAGCAGCGATTACAGCTGGCAGGACGCGGTGCAGTTCAGCCTCGACCAGAACCCGGACACCGTGCAGGGCGCCTACGGCATCTGGAACGCCAGCATCGCCCTGGCCGACTACAACGACGGCTGGCGCGTGGCGCTGCTGGGCAAGAATCTGGGCGACAAGTCGTATGCGCAGATGCTGGCCAGTGGCGGTGACTACATCTACCGCTCGGTACCACGGGATGACGGACGCTACTTCGGCGTGCAGCTGCGCAAGGATTTCTGAGTAGCGATACCTGTGGCTTGCCGGCGATGGGCCGCAAGGCGGCCCCAATCAAGCTTTCAAGGAGAACAACATGCCCCGCCAAATGAACCTGGGTGCCTTCCTCATGGCCACCGGTCACCATGTGGCCGCCTGGCGCCACCCGGCCGTACCCGCCGACCCGCTGGATTTCGCCACCTACAAGCGCACCGCACACATCGCCGAAGCGGCCTGCTTCGATGCCTTGTTCGTCGCCGACAGCGTTGCCGCGCCCAGTGACCCGCTGGCCAGCCACAGCGCCCGCTCGGTGTACTTCGAGCCACTGACCCTGCTGTCGGCGTTGAGTGCGGTCACCGAACGCATCGGCCTGATCGCCACTGCCACCACCAGCTACAACGAGCCGTATCACGTGGCACGCAAATTCGCCTCGCTGGATCACCTGTCCGCAGGCCGTGCCGGTTGGAACATGGTCACCTCCGACGCTGCCGCCGAAGCCGGCAATTTTGGCCGCCAGGCGCATATCCCGCACGCCGAACGCTATGCCCGTGCCGGGGAATTCCAGCAAGTGGTGCAAGGCCTGTGGGACAGCTGGGCCGATGATGCGTTTGTGCGTGACAAGGCCAGCGGCCTGTTCCACGACCCGCAAGCCGTGCGGGCTATCGACCATGTCGGCGAACACTTTCGTGTCAAAGGCCCGCTCAATGTCGCCCGCTCGCCACAGGGGCGACCGGTGCTGGTGCAGGCCGGTTCGTCCGAAACCGGCCGCGAGCTGGCGGCCCAAAGCGCCGAAGTGGTGTTCACCGCCCAGCCCAGCCTGGCACGCGCACAGGCCTTTTACGCCGACCTCAAGGGCCGACTGGCCCGCCATGGGCGGGATGAGCAATCGCTGAAGATCATGCCCGGCGTGTTCGTGGTAGTGGGGCAAAGCCAGGCGCAGGCCGAGGACAAGTACGAACAGTTCCAGGCGCTAGTCGACCCGCGTGTCGGGGTTGGCCTGCTTGGGCGAATGCTCGGCAACTTCGACCTTTCCGGCTACCCGCTGGATGGCCCGCTGCCCGATTTGCCGCCCACCGAAGACGGCCAGCGCAGCCGCCAGCAGTTGCTCACCGAACTGGCAGGCAACGATCAGCTGACCCTGGCCCAAATGGGGCGGCGCATTGCCGGTGGGCGAGGGCACTACAGCCTGGTCGGTACCCCGGTGCAGATTGCCGATGAGCTGCAAGCCTGGTTCGAAGGCAGTGCCGCCGATGGCTTCAACGTGCTCGTGCCGCACCTGCCCCTGGGCCTGGAAGACTTCGCCCGCTATGTAGTGCCCGAGTTGCAGCAGCGTGGGCTGTTCCGCCGCCAGTACCAGGGCCACACCCTGCGCGAACACCTGGGCTTGCAGCGCCCAGCCAACCCTTACTTTGCCGAACGAGACCAACCATGAGCTACACCGCCAACCCCGAGCGCTATGCGCGCATGCCTTACCGACGTGTAGGCCGCAGTGGCCTGGTGCTGCCGGCCCTGTCCCTGGGCTTGTGGCACAACTTTGGTGATGCCACGCCTATCACCACGCAGCGTGCCTTGTTGCACACCGCCTTCGATGCCGGCATCAACCACTTCGACCTGGCCAACAACTATGGCCCGCCCTATGGCAGCGCCGAGATCAACTTCGGCCGGCTGCTGCGTGAAGACCTGCGCAGCTACCGCGACGAGCTGATCATTTCCAGCAAGGCCGGCTGGGACATGTGGCCGGGGCCATACGGGCAGGGCGGCAGCTCGCGCAAATACCTGATCTCCAGCCTGGATCAGAGCCTGGCAAGGCTGGGGCTGGATTACGTCGACATCTTCTATTCGCACCGCTTCGATGCCGACACGCCGCTGGAAGAAACGGCCATCGCGCTGGCCGACATCGTGCGCCAGGGCAAGGCGCTGTACATCGGCATCTCGTCCTATTCCGCCGGCAAAACCGCAGAAATTGCCGCATTGCTCGATGAGCTGAAGGTGCCGCTGCTGATCCACCAGCCGTCGTACAACCTGTTCAACCGCTGGATCGAGCGCGATCTGCTCGACACCACGGATGCCTTGGGTGCCGGGGTGATCGTATTCACAGCGCTGGCGCAGGGCCTGCTCAGCGACAAATACCTGAATGGCATCCCGGCCGACGCCCGGGTGAACCGCGCGGGCGGCGGGTCTTTGCTACCCCGGCACTTGTCGGAAACCAACATCGCCCGTGCACGCGCCCTGAACGACATCGCCCGTCAGCGTGGCCAGAGCCTGGCCCAACTGGCCTTGGCCTGGACACTGCGTGACCCACGGGTGACCTCTGCCTTGATCGGTGCCAGCCGGCCCGAGCAGATCACCGAGAACGTTGCGGCGCTCGACAACCTGGCGTTCACCGCCGAGGAGCTGGCTGCCATCGACCAGTACGCCGTGGAAGGCGGGATCAACCTGTGGGAAAAACCCTCGACCGACTGGAAGGAGTGACCGATGCGCGTGCTACACCTTGCCATGCTGTTGTGGGTGGCCCTGGCCGGAGTGGCCCAGGCTGCAGACCCGGCTACCTTGCGGATTGGCTACCAGAAGGGCTCGATCAGCCTGGTGCTGGCCAAGCAGCATCGTCTGCTGGAGCAGCGATTTGCCAGTACCCGCGTTGAGTGGATCGAGTTCCCGGCCGGCCCCCAGATGCTGGAGGCATTGAACATCGGCAGCCTCGACATCGGCTCGACCGGTGATATCCCGCCGATCTTCGCCCAGGCTGCCGGTGCCGACCTGTTGTACATTGGTGCCGAGCCAGCCAAGCCCCAGGCCGAGGTGATCCTGGTGCCGAAAGACAGCCCGATCAGCGCGGTGGGCGAGCTCAAGGGCAAGCGCATTGCCCTGCAGAAGGGGTCCAGCGCACACAACCTGCTGTTGCGTGCCTTGGCCAAGGCGGGGCTTGGAATTCGCGATGTTCAGCCGGTGTACTTGGCACCCGCCGATGCCCGGGCGGCGTTCGAGCGGGGCAGTGTGGATGCCTGGGCGATCTGGGACCCGTTCTACTCTGCCATCGACCTGGAGGGTAAGGCGCGGCTGTTGGCCGACGGTCAAGGGTTGGGGCTGATCGGGCCGTTCATGCTGGGCTCACGGACCTATGTTGAAGCCCATGGCGCCTTTGTCGGCCAGTTGCTCGATGAAATCAGCCGGGCCGAGGCGCTGACCCGCAGCGATGAGGCTGGGAGCATTCGCTTGCTGGCGCAGTTCATGGGCTTGCCGGAGGCGGTGGTGCAGCGCAGTTTCAGCCACCGGCCGGCATCGCCGGTGCTGCCGGTGAGTGATGAAATCGTGGCGGCGCAGCAGCGCACTGCAGCGTTGTTCTTCGACAACAAGATCCTGCCCAAACGGGTCGACATTGCCGGGGCAGTGTGGCAACGGGAGTAAGTTACCCAAGCGGCCTTGCGTCGCGAAGGGGCTGCAAAGCAGCCCCCGACAGCCTCACAGGTTACCTTTCCGCCTGCGTTCTTCCCGATCTACCCGTCTATTTTCAGCACTCATTTCTAACTTCAGAGATTTACAAATGAGTGTATTTACCGCCTATTTCTGCGGCACCGGCTCCCACCGCTTCGACAACGCCAACCCCGATTTCTGGAACGGCGAACTGGTCTCGACCCTGGCCAGCAACGATCAGGGTCGCGAATTCGCCCACTGGATCGCCGTCGACGGTCCCGGCAGCGGTAACCTTCAGGATGACAACCTGTTCGTCGAACCCGGCGGCTATTTCAACTGGACCGGCCAGTTGTTCGGTCGTGGTTGGGAAGAAAACGTCAACCATGTGTTGCAGGTGATCAAAGGCGAAAGCAGCTGGCAGCGCACCCAATTGAGCCAAGAAGGGTACGAGCGACTGAAGGACGCTGGCGTACCTATCCCGGATGCTTCCGCCACAGCCTCCTGGTTCTGGCGTACCTACGACTACGGTAACCGCCACCCGACACCGCAGGAACTGCAAGAGCGCATCATCAGCATGTTCCGCAAACCGCGCCTTCCGCTTCAGGTCAACCTGGTGGGCTGGAGCCGGGGAGGGATCAGTTGCCACATGCTGGCCAACGCCATGGCACAAGACCCGGTGCTGCGGGACATACCGGTGAACATATTTGCTATCGACCCGGTACCCGGGATTGGCAATGTGCAAACCGAACGCACCACACTGGCGGCAAACGTGCGTGAATATGTCGGCTTCTATTCGCGGGATGAGCGTTCCAAAGGGTTTGCCTGCGTGATCCCGTCCGTGGACAGCCGTACGCAGATCTCCATTTATCCGATGTCGGGTCGCCATGCCACGCTGGTGGGCAACGCGTCGGCCGATGGTGCGAGCGGTGGCGAGGCGTTCAAGGAACCTGGGCTGGTCGTTCGTCATTTCGCTGAAGTCTGCCTTACCCGCTGGGGTGTTGCCCTGGACAAGCGACTGGCCTTGAGCGATCGGCAGCTCATGGAGTATCACCGGGCGATGACCGCTGCCGAAAGGCAGTACCACGCCATGCGCAGCCAGTCTTACACGGTGCTGACCGAGGGTGAGCGAGATGATCGGCTGGTGCATTGCGGCGAGGTTTGCACGCACTTCAGCAAGGTGTGCGGTGATGACTATGATCCGACCGAAGGCCTGGCTTTGACGCGTTGGGACGCGACTACCTACAAGGCGCTGCGGTAGCCGATGCGGGCGGCCGGATCAGCGGAAAAATATTTTGCATGGTCCCTCTATCCAACCGCCCCGAGTTCGATTGAAAATGGCGCCGCGGGCCAGCCCCGATAACAACAACCTTCCCTCCGTGACATCATGTCTGAATATAACCCTTGCCTTGACTGCGGCGCCTGCTGCGGGTACTTCCGTGTGTCCTTCTTCTGGGGCGAATGCCAGTCTGCCGGGGGGGTCGTGCCAGATGACCTGGTGGTGCAGATCAACCCCACCCGCGTTGCCATGATCGGCACCGATGCCAAGCCATGCCGCTGTGTCAGCCTTGAAGGCGAGATCGGCAAAGAGGTGGCTTGTACCATTTATGCCAACCGTTCCAGCCCTTGTCGCGAGTTCGAGGCGTCGTGGGAGGGTGGGGTGCACAACCCCAGCTGTGACGACGCGCGGGCGGCGTATGGGCTGCCGCCACTGACGCCGCCAGGGGCGAATGAACCGCATTGGCCGGATGACGGGGCAGAGGTGGCCTGATCGGCTGCATCGGTGCCTGGCAGCGTTCGGGGCCGCTTTGCGGCCCATCGCGACGCAAGACTGCTGCTGCAATTGATCGCGTAAACCCGAGGGATCACCCTTGGGCAAACGCCGTCAGCTTCTCGCCATCCAGCCGGTAGCGCACCCACTCATCCTGCGCCTCGGCACCGAGCTTCTCATAGAAGCCTATCGCCGGCTCGTTCCAGTCCAGCACGCTCCATTCCAGGCGGCCACAGTTGTTTGCCACCGCTTCGCGGGCAATGTGCCGCAGCAGTTGCCGCCCGGCACCGTCGCCTCGCTGCTCAGGCGTCACGTACAGGTCTTCCAGGTAAATGCCGTTGCGCCCGAGCCAGGTCGAGTAGCTGTAGAAGTACACGGCAAAGCCGACTGCCTGGCCATCGCGCTCGCACATGAGGCTGTGCACCGTGCTGCCCTCGCCAAACAGGCTGTGCTCGATGTCGGCGAGGGTGGCAACCACCTCGTGGAGGGCGCGTTCGTATTCGGCCAGCTCGGTGATAAAGGCCAGAATCTGCTCGGCATCGGAACGAACGGCAGGGCGAATGGTGAGGCTCATGGTAACGGCTTCCTTGATCCAGGTCTGCAGTACAGTGATGTGTATTCACAAAATTTAATGCAACTGTACAGGTCGCAGGGAAGGGCGACTCCGCTAGTGTGACAGCACCTGTAACGAAAGTGGAATGCCCGCCATGCTTGCCTCTGCCGACCTGCTGACCGCTTTCGTGCTGTTTGCCTTCGTGTCTTCTATCACCCCTGGCCCGAACAACACCATGTTGCTGGCCTCGGGGGTGAATTTTGGTGTGCGCCGCTCTATCCCTCACGCCTTGGGCATAAGCGTCGGCTTCATGGTGATGGTGCTGGCCGTCGGCCTGGGCCTGGGTGAGGTGTTCAAGGCCTGGCCGCCGCTGTACACGGTACTGCGCTACGCCGGCGCCGCCTACCTGCTTTACCTTGCCTGGAAAATCGCCACCTCCGGGCCGGTCGGCACGGCCTCGTCCAGCGCCCGGAAACCGCTGGGTTTCTGGGGGGCGGCGGCGTTCCAGTGGGTCAACCCCAAGGCCTGGGTGATGGCGGTGGGGGCGATCACCACCTACACGCCTGCGCAAGGCTATGTGACGAACGTGATTGTGATCGCGGCCTTGTTCGCGTTGGTCAACCTGCCCAGCGTCGGCGTGTGGGTGATGTTTGGCAGCGCCTTGCGCACTCTGTTGCAGAACCCCCGCTGGCTGATGCTGTTCAATGTCCTGATGGCCTTGTTGCTGGTGATTTCACTGTACCCGCTGCTGTTTGTAGAATCAGCGTTTTCCTAGCCCCGCGAGTACAGCAAACCGATGCAGTTGATTCCCTGGTCCCACGAATGCGCCGAAGGTTTTACCCTGCGTGGCTGGCGAACCCCGGCCAGTGGCAAGCCGCTGCTGCATTTCTTGCACGGCAACGGCTTCTGTTGCCTGGCCTACCAGCCATTGCTGATGGGCCTTGGCGAGCATTTCGACCTGTGGCTTTGCGACGTTCAGGGGCACGGCGACAGCGATCACGGTGGCGTGTTTCGTGGGTGGAACCGTACAGCCGAGCTGGCAGTGGAGGCTTTTCAGGCCGGGCGTGGCGAGTATGGCGATGTTCCCCGGTTTGCCGTGGGCCACAGCTTTGGTGGCGTGCTCACCGGGCTGATCCTAGCCAGTGAGCCGCAACTGTTTGCCCGCGCGGTGCTGCTTGACCCGGTACTGTTCAGCCGACGCATGATCGGTGTGATGGGGGCGGCTGCTCTGGTTGGCCTGCACCAACGCCATGCCCTGGCGCGCAAGGCTGCCAGCCGTCGCAGCCACTGGCCCGATCGCGAGGCAGCGCTGGCCTCGCTGAAAGGGCGGGGCATTTTCAAGGGCTGGGCCGATGCGGCGCTGCAGGCCTATGTCGAACATGCCATCGGCGATTGCGGTGATGCGGTAGTACTCAAGTGCCGGCCCAGCCGGGAAGTGGAAATTTTCAGTTCGTTCCCCAGACGCATGTGGGCAAGCCTGACCGCAATCAGAACGCCGACGCGGGTGTTGTATGGCGAGCAGACTTATCCCTTCGTGCCGCACTCAGTAAACCGTCTGGCGGCGCTCAACCGCGCCGTGACTGCACATCAAGTTGCAGGTGGGCATTGTTTCATGCAGGAAGATCCGGCTGCGGCGGCTCAGCAGGTGCTCGCTTTCTTGCAGGGCTAACTGTTCCATGCATGGAACGATGCATGCCAATTCAGCTGGCTACCGCCAGATTGTCGTCATTGATAAGGTTAACTCAGCCAAGAGAGGAGCCTTCTCATGAAACAGATTCTGGGTATCCACCGCAGCCCGCACGCCCATTGGGTGGGTGACGGCTTCCCGGTGCGCAGCCTGTTCACCTACGACAACCTGGCCAGCCGAATCAGCCCATTCCTGCTGCTGGACTACGCCGGGCCCCATGACTTCAGCCCCACCAACGCACGGCGTGGCGTTGGCCAGCACCCGCACCGCGGCTTCGAGACGGTCACCATCGTCTACCAGGGCGAACTGGAGCACCGTGACTCCACGGGCGCTGGCGGCCTGATCGGCCCTGGCGACGTGCAGTGGATGACCGCAGCCAACGGCATCATCCATGAAGAGTTCCATTCCCCGGGCTTTGCCCGCAGTGGCGGTACGCTGGAGATGGTGCAGCTGTGGGTCAACCTGCCGGCGCGAGACAAGCGTGCAGCGGCCGGTTACCAGACGTTGCTGGCGCAGGACATCCCTGAAGTCACGCTGGACGGCGAGGGCGGTAGCTTACGGGTAATTGCCGGTAGCTACCGTGGGCATACCGGCCCTGCGCGGACGTTCACCCGCATGGATGTATGGGACCTGCGGCTGAACGCCGGTGTAGCCCTGCAACTGCCGGTGGCCGCCGGGTGCAACGCGGCGCTGGTGGTGTTGCGCGGTAGCGTGCAGGTCAACGGTGAGCGCGAAGCCGGGCCCTCAAGCCTGGTGCTGCTGGACCGGGGTGGCGAGGATGTAACGGTCGAAGCGCTGGAAGGTGCCAGCGTGCTGCTGCTCAGTGGCGAGCCTATCGATGAGCCGATCGTCGGTTATGGCCCGTTCGTGATGAATAGCCAGGCGGAAATTGCCGAGTCGTTCGACGACTTCCATGCCGGGCGGTTTGGGCAGATGCAGGATGCGCGTCGTGATGCGGCGCACTGAGCGGTAGCCCGCCATACTGAACGCTGCCAAGACCACTCGTCGCCTAGTGTGCGATTGCGATCGAACACACGGCCCCTGCTGGCAATCTTCCACTAAGGTGCTAAGGGATTCCCCGCATCATCATTGCCCCGGCGCATGGACGCCTGCCCCGGCATGCGCAATATCAATTGGCGCCTCGCCTCACAAAGGCGTAATTCCACACAACAGACCATCCCACAGAGAGGGTCGTACCATGTCGTTGATTGGAGTTTCGATGCTAGAGATGCGGCAGTTGATCGAGCAGGCCTGCTTGCCTGATCGCTGTGAAGTCAGCTGCCTGGATGGCACCAACCTGACCATCCGCCTGGGTCAGGGTCAGAGTCTCGACGAGGGCGTGACCCTGAGCGGGGTCCCGCTGCAAAGCCTCAACAGCTGCCGTGACCTGGTCCACCTGGTGGGGCAGCTGCACGCGCTGCGTGACAGCCACCCGGTGCCACTTAAGGCCATTGCCTGAGTGAGCCGATGTATACCCGGCCGGCTTGAGCTGGCCGGGTGTATTTGCGTTATCCGGCCTACTGCAGCTCCAGCAACAGGTTCAAACCCCCATCCCCGCACTTGCCTTGGTCACGTACGACACCGTGGTAACTGCGCCCGTCCCAAACGAATGCCACGCTGTGGGCTCGGTCGACCTTGTCGGGCAGTGGCGGACAAATGTGCAAACGCAACGCTGGCCGGCCCTGCAGGTTGAGCGCGGCGAGTTGGCACTGGCACTCCACGCTTTGCGCCACCGGGCCAAACAGGGTGTCGCGCACGTAATCGAGTTGCAGCGAGGCATTGGGTGCACGGCCGGGCATTTTCATGAGCGTGCGGCTGATGAGTCGTGTGGGGGCATCGGGCAAGGCAAGTACGGCATGGCAGGCTCCTGGGTGTGAGAACGCGGCTTATTGTTTGAAGCTTGCCAGACCAAGATGTTCAACGTGTTTCATGCACGTTCATCGTGTTTGTGTCAGCTACCGGCCTTGCGCAACGTGAGGTTGATCCGCCGCTCGCCCATGCGCGGATGCACGCCGGGCTTGATGGGCTGCACCCCGTGAAAGCGCAAGCGGTCTTCGCCGCCCCAGATCAACACATCGCCATGGCTCAGGGGTACGCGCTGGGTCTTGTCGGCGCGCTGCAGGCCCCCCAGCAGAAAAACGGCCGGTAACCCCAGCGACAACGACACGATCGGCTGGCTGAAGTCCTGCTCGTTGCGGTCCTGGTGCAGGCTCAGGCGGGTGCCGGGCAGATAATGGTTTACCAAGCAGGCGTCGGGGATAAAACCCTCGAAACCGGCCATTGCCGCAGCGCGGGTGGCCAGGCTCAGTATCACCGGGGGCAAGGCGGGCCAGGGCCTGCCGCTGAGCGGGTCGGTGGCACTGTAGCGATAGCCGTGTTCATCACTTACCCAACCCAGTGCGCCGCAATTGGTCAAGGCGACGGCCATGTGCAGGCCTCCCGGTGTGCGCATGTGCCGGAACGGCGCGGCGCGCAGTACCGGGCGCAAAGCGTCCAGCAGGGGTTCGATTTCGCCCAGCGCGAAGCCGGGCAGCAGCACGGTATGGCTGGCCAGGCGTTGTGGCTGAGGGCCGAACAGATCGAGGTCGGACTGGATCATGGCACTGCACAGGTTCAAGGGTTACGGCATTGTATCCCGGCATGTGCAATCGAGAAAAAGGAACCGCGGCACCAGGGAGAGGAGCACCGCGGTTCAAGGGGGGAGTCGTTTACTTCTGGGTCACGGTGGCCAGGTTCGCGCTGCCCAGCTGGGTGATGGTGGCGGTTTGGGCGATACCGCTCTGGTCGACGTACGCCTTGTTGCCCTGGCCTCCCTGGGTCACGTAAGCGACGTTGATGCTGTCAGTCTGCTTGATGGTGGCTTCGTTGCCGCTACCGTACAGCTGGTTGGTATAGCTCTGGTTGCTGTACCCGGACTGGTCCAGCGTGATGGTGTTGCCAGTACCCTGGCTGTTGCCGTAGGCGTAGTTGTCGGTACCGCGCTGGTCGGCGATCAGGATGTTGTCCGTACCGTTCTGATCGAAATACAGCTCGTTGTTGCTGTCGGCCTGCTTGGTCTGCATCTGGTTGCCTTTACCCGTCTGGGTCAATGTGGCCAGATGGTCAGATCCGTTCTGGGTCAGGTTGACGCCGTTGCCGTTGCCGTTCTGGTTGATGGTGGCGTGCTGATTGGTGCCGAACTGGCCGCCCATCTTGGCGCCTTTCCAGTTGCTGGCGGTGATGCTGTTGCCATTGCCTTTGGTATTGATGGTCAGGTTGAGGTTTTCACCATTCTGATAGGTGAAATGCAGGTTGTTGTTACCCGTCTGGGTGATGGTGGTGGTCGAGTTGTTGGTCTCGAACTGGTCCGACCAACTGGCGTTGGCGTTGCCTTGCTGCGACAGGCTGACCTTGTTGCTCATGCCAAAGCTCTGGTCGATATAGCCTTCGTTGGACTGGCCGGTCTGGACCACGGAAGCCTGGCTGCCAATCTGGGTGTCCTGCCACACTTCAACCGAGTTGCCGCCACCGTATTGGCCAATGCCAATGGTGCCACCGGTACCTTCGCGCTGGTCGCCGTAAGCCCAGTTGTCGTGGCCATCCTGGTAGACCTGGATGTCGCCGTCGGCATGGTTCAGGTGCTCGGCGGTGGCGTAGTTGTCTTGGCCGGTCTGGTTGACGGTACTGCGGTTGTTGCTGCCACCGAAGGTCTGTTCGATGAAGGCCTCGTTGCGCTGGCCGGATTGCCAGGTGGTGGCTTTGCTGCCTTCCTGGCTGTCCTGCCACACGGTGGATTTGTTACCGACACCTTGCTGGGTTTGCAGCGATTCGTTGTTCAGCCCCACCGACTGGCTGGCGAAAGCGTCGTTGTAGCTGCCTGCGGCTTGCTGTTTGATCCGGCTGCCATTTTCGAACAACTGCTCGGCATAGCCGGCGTTGTACTGGCCGGTGGCACTCTGCTGGATATCACTGGTGCTTTCGGTTTGCACGGCCAGGTGATTGTGGCCCTTGCCGGTCTGGTTCTGGGTGGCCGAAGCGAAAGACGCCTGGGTCTGGCTGACTTCGGCGATGTTTTCCTTGCCGTCCTGGGTCTGGGACGAGGTGCTGTCAGCAGCCATGGCCTGACCAGCGAGGGCCAGGACGATAGCGGCACTTAACGGAGCGAGCTTGTACATGGTGGTGCCTCCAGGTCTATCGGTATTGGGTGATCTGAACATGCTGGCCATTGCCGGCCTGGGTCACGGAGCTGTTGAGGCCCGAGCCGGACTGCACGATGCTGGCGCTGTTGTCGTTGCCGATCTGCTCGATGGCTGCGCTGTTGCTGCTGCCGCTCTGGCGGATCGATGCGCTGTTGCCATTTCCCTGTTGGCTGATGCTGGCCATCAGGTCACTGCCTTCCTGCAAGATGTACGCTTCCTGCGTACCGCCGGCCTGGACGATGCGGCCCAGCAGGGCCTGGCCGTTCTGGTCGAGGGCGGCGCGGTTGCCCGACCCTTGCTGCTCGATCACCGCAGCCTGACCGGCACCGACCGGTAGCAGGCGGATGATCACCGGGTCACCGAGGTCGTTGCCGGGCGCAAGGTCGGCATTGTCCATCAGGTCGTCGGCCCAGCTGGCCTGGCCCACGAGGGCCAGGCTGAGAAGCAGTGGATACAGGCGTTTCATGGCGTTTCCCCGCCTTTACTGCACAACCACGTTGACGGTGCGGGTAGTACCCGGGCTGGTGGTGATGGTTGCCGTCGGCGCGGCGGTCGGGACTATCGTGGTGCTGTTGCTGACGGCCAGGCGCCAGCGGCCGTTAACCGGCACTGTGGTGGTACCCAGCGTCTGCACCCCGGTGGTGGTGGTGACCCGGACCGTGACAACGTTGCCCGTGGTAACCGATGAGGTACCGCTGATATCCCAGTTGTAACGGTTGTTGGAGCGTGCCGTGACGGTGGCTGCCGTAACCGCGAAGGTTTCGGCGGCTGGCCGTGGCGACACGTTGACGGTGACCGTACCCGGGGTGGACAGCGCCCCCAGCGAGTCACTTGCCTGGTAGGTGAAGGTGGTGGTGAAGGCTGCGGTTACCGTGGCCGGTGGGGTGTAGGTCACCGTGGTGCCATCGGTGCTGACAGTGCCTCGGCCTACCGCCGGTTGTGTGACGGCCGCAACAGCCAACGGCACGTTGCCTTCCGGATCGGTGTCGTTGGCCAGCACGTTGATGGTCAAAGGCACGCCCAGGGTGGCGACCGTTTCCGGGTTGGCGGTGGGTGCCTGGTTGGGTGCAACGTTGATGGTGACCGTAGCCGGTTCCGACTTCAGGCCCTTGGCGTCCACCGCGCGGTAGCTGAAGGTGGCCACCAGTGGTTGCGTAGCCCCGGCTGGCGGGGTGTAGGTGACCGAGGTGGTACCGTTGAGCACCACGCCGCCAAGGCCGGTGCCTGGTTGGGTGAGGTCACTGATGGTCAGCGGCACGTTGCCGTCCGGATCGCTGTCGTTTTGCAGCAGATTGAGGGTAATGGGCACACCGACACTGGTGCTGCCAACATCGGCCTGGGCCAGCGGCGGCTGGTTGGCCGCTTCAACCGGTGCGTTGCCGACCACGATCACCGGTTCTACATCGCTGCCCCCGTGGGCAGACTTGACCGTAACGGTGGCCGGCGGTTGCGCCACATCGTTGACCGTGATGCTTTGCAGCGTGCCTGCTTTCGACATGCGGCCGTAGCCTTGGGCGAGCATGTCGGGGATGACGACCTCATCACTGGACCTGGCCTCGATCAGCAGGCGTTTGTTGGCCCAGTCATAGCGTGCAGTGCTGACCTTGACCACATCGGTCAGCTTGCTCGACAGCGCGGTCGGTTGGGTGCCGCCAGCACTGTTGCTGGCGGTAACCACCACCACCGCAGGCGGTACGGCCTGGCTAAGTTGCTGGCTGAAGAACAGGCCGTTGTTGTCCGCCGTCAGATTGAACTCGCAAGGCGAAGGGGGCGTGCCGATCAAGGCCAGGCCATTGCGCATGCACAGGCTGGCCTCTCTCGGAGCCTTGGCGAACACTTCTACACGGGTGCCGCCACCGTTGCGCGAATAGGTGGCTCGCTCCAGCGTGACCGGCGTTTGCGCGCGTTGGTCCAGCACCTTGCCCGAAACGGTGAACAGTGCGGTCTCGATGCGCCCGGGCGGGCCGTCGATGCGGATGAAGTTGGTGTTGAACGGGCTGCCGACCACGGCTTCCGGGCGATTCGGATCGCCGATGAACGTTTCAGTGGCGCCGGTATCCGGGTTGACCTCGGTATAAGGGCCGCCAACCCCGCGCAGCCATGGCCCGAGTGCACCGTTGAGTGCCCCGGTGAAGTTGCCCGGTGCGCCGATGCCGATGTCGCGGGTGATGTTGATCGCCCGCCGGCCTGGCGTGGTGACGTTGACCGTTTCCACACCATAGGGGTGGGTAATGGTGTAGGTACCGGCGCGTGGCACCGAGACGCGGATACGAATGCGGGCGAAGCTCTGCTGGTCGCCGTCTACCGGGTTTTCGGCGGCAAAGGCCGCTTCCAGGCCGGCAACGTAGGCATCCAGTTCATAGCCGCTGTTGCCGACTGCCGGGATGGTGGCCTCGGCCAGGAACCAGAACATCTCTGGCGGCCAGTTGTCGGGGAATACCAGCGGCAGTGCATCGTCGTAGATGCCGGGCTCTGGCAGCAGCGTGCACATGTAGGATGGCGCGGCGGGGGGGCCGGGTACCCGGGTGCTGGTGGCGCGTGACTGGCACAGCTCCAGCGACTGGTTGAGGCTGTCCTTGTACCACATGGGGTAGCCGCCCGTGGCGAAGGTGTAAGGCCCTGGGTCGACTTCAGACAGCGCAGCGAAGGCGGCGCTGGTAACGGTGAGGGAAAAACCGGCGGCGAACAGCGCACGGCGCGACCAAGTGTTCATGCGGCCTCCTTGAAGGCTGAGCCTTTGTCTGTTCATGGCACCAGCACCACGTCTTCGGTGTCGCTACCGCCATTGGCACTGGTGACCTGCACCTTGGCCGGCGGGATGGGCGAGAGGGTCATGCTCAACGTTTTCACGGCGCCGGTGCCGCCAAGGTTGCCGATCAACGTGCCGTTGCCGGTGTGTGCGGTCAGCACTGGCGGGGTGGTTTCGTCGCTGGTACTGGCCACCAGGGTCAGTTCGCCCGTGGACAGGCGGTATTGGGCCTGGGTAATGGTCACCAGGTCGGTCAGCGGCACATTGCGGGTTGTCAGGCTGCTGGTCGGGATCGCCACGCTGTTGTCGGCGGTTAGCGTCAGGATGCTGCCTGCCGCCGGGTTGAGGGCCGACTGTGCATACCAGGCACCGGTGCCGTTGGCCTCGGTGAGGTTCAGGCTGGGTGTTTGACTGGTCAGGCTGACGCTGGCCGGTGGTGGCGGGGCCATCACGAAAATGTCTTGCTGGGCGCGCAGGTTGCCGTTTTCGGCGTGCCGCGAATAGGTACTGCGCTGTGGCATCAGCGGGGTTGGCAGGGCGACGGTCGAGAGCTTGCCGGATATCGAGAACAGCTCGGTACGCAGGTCGATGCCACCGGGACCTTCGATGCGTACAAAGTTGGTATTGAACGGGCTGCCGGTTACCCGTTCATCCAGGTTCGGGTCACCGATGAAGCGCTCGCTGCCTTCGGTGTAGGGGCCGTTGACACTGCGCAGGAACGGCCCGACATCGCCCTTGAGCGCGCCGGTGAAATCGCCTGCGCCGGCAATGCCGATGTCGCGGGTCATGTTGATCGCCCGGCGGCCGGCGGCGGGCACGTCGAACACTTCGACGCCGTAGGGGTGGGTGACCACGTAGGTGCCAGCGGTAGGTACATCGACCCGGATGCGCACCCGGGCGAAGCTGACCTGGTCACCCTCGACCGGCTCTTCGGCGGCGAATGCCGCTTCGATCGCGGTACCGTAGCTGAGGTCGATGCCGCGGGCGGCGTCGACGATGGCGGCGTCTGCAGTGAACCAGAACGCTTCGTCAGGGAAGTTGGTGGGGAAGACAATAGGTTGCGTATCGTCGAACACGCCCGGCGTGGGCAGCAGCGTACACATGTACGCCGGTGCGCCGGGTGCGCCGGCAACCCTGGAGCTGACCGCCTTGGTCAGGCACAGGTCGAGGGTACGACCGTGACTGTCCTGGTACCAGGCTGGGAAGCCGCCGTTGGCGGGGACGTAGGCGCCTGGGTCGACAGCGTTCAAGGCAGCCTGCGCCGGGAGCTGGAGCATGCCGGCGAAAATCGCCACTGCCAGCGGGTGGGGTATCGGTCGGTGCATGAGTCTATTCCTCCTGCAAACGGGCCCATGAACTTGGGGCGTCTGGGAGGAGATCGGCAAGAGCTGTGCCAAAAGCTGGAAACTGCCTTGCAGGCCCTACGGCACAAGGGATCCAGTATCTAAGCGGGGCATTTCACACGCTGTTGACGGTGGGCAGCCTTCCCCAGGATTGGGGATTGGGGGGAGGCCTTTGCGACCCGATAGGCGGGTGCAGTCCCAACTTTGCTACAGTGCACCGGCCTTCCCCCGGCAGGGCTGGCCCTGCTGCGACATGCCCGGGAAATGACCCGCGCCATGGAGCGCCTGGACAGCGAACTTAGCGAATACGCCGAAGGGGCACGTGGCCATGTGCGGGTACTGGCAAACGTGTCCTCGATCATGGAGTTCCTGCCCGAAGAAACCTCGGCGTTCATGCTGTAAAACCCGCTGATCCAGGCTGAGAAGTCGACATGCGCGATGGCTTGCAGAGCCTGCAGGCAATCATGCCGACGGCCGCCAAGCGCCGCTGGATCGACGCCGCCTACGTCGCTGGCGTGCGCCACATGGAAGTCGCCTCGTTGTGGTGGCTCATGCCCTCACATACCCGGGCCTGCACGTCACCGTGCTGGCCCCCAACCTGCGTGGTGCCCGGGACGCGCTTGAGTCCGGCGCCCACCGCATCGTCGCCCCGGTATCGGTCAGCATGGCACACAGCCTGGCCACAGCCTGGTTGCAGTGCAACAGGGCATCCGCGAGCTGGACGCCTCGCTGGCTGGCCTGGGAGGCTGCCCGTTTGCCCCTGGTGCGTCTGGTAATACCGTCACCGAAGACCTGGTGTTCATGCTGCAGGGCATGGGCTACGACACGGGGATCGACCTGCCTGCGCTGATCGCGTCGCGCCGGGTACTGAGCGAAGCGCTGCCGGACGAACCACTTTACGGTTGCATTGCCCGCGCCGGATTGCCGCTCGACTTCGCCCTCAGCACCAACGTCGGCTACAGCATTCAGGGCTACACGTTCAGCGGTGGTTATCAGAAGGTGAGCGGTGACACGGCGTATGCCTATGTGGGCGGTACCGATACCTACCTGTTCAGTGAACAGCAGGTCAGCACCTTTGCCCTGGCCAACGAGCGTGCGTGGATGCTGCGCTATGACTACAACTTCGCCGCCTTGGGTATCCCGGGGCTTACGCTCAATGTGCGCTATGTGAAGGGCGATCAGGTGAAGCCTCAGCGTATAACCAGCGCGAAGGGCAGGGCGCTGGCGGCAGGCGATGGAGAAGGGCGGGAGTGGGAGCGCACCACGGATATCACCTACGTGGTGCAGTCGGGGCCACTCAGGCATGTGTCGCTACGTTGGCGAAATGCGAGCATGCGCTCGAACTTTGCCGATGCGGCGGATGAGAACCGGGTGGTTGTGGGGTACACGTTCGAATTTTGAACGTCATGGGGTCGGAGCACCCTTTGACTTCGCCGTACGCGGTTTGCGTGGTTTTTTCTCCGGACGCTTGCCAGGCTTGAGCTGCCAGCGATCTGCGTTGGCGAGCAGGCGCTCTTGAATGGCGGGCGGGTAGTCGCTGAGGGTCGTCACCGGTGGAACGGGTTTGCCAGGCATACCTGCCTCGCGGATCACCTTTGGCCAGCGTGGTCGCCAGCACAGCAGCAGGCTGAGCCAATGGCCGGTACCTACGATGACGAAGGCGGGCCAGACCATGAGCAGGACGACTTTGAACAGCCAGCTGCTCTTGCGGAAGAAGCGGCCAAGGCCTTCGAACTGGGCGCTGAAGGCCTGGATGGGTGAGGGTAGCTGGGTACTCAGGCGAGGGCGGGGGACGGCGTGCGGGCCTTCTTCCATGTAGCGGCGGATGAACTCCCACTCGTCGCGGAGTTCACTGCCGCCTTGGCCTTGTTTGCCGAGCAGGGCCATCTCCATGTGCGGGAGGCCCGTGCGGCTGGGGTGCCAGACCAGGCCGAGTCGCATGCCCACGCTGAGTGAGTCATCTTCTGGGTCAATGGCAGTACTTCCGGTTGTTCTCCATGGGAAGGTTACGATTCCGCCACAGTATTTCGGTCTATGGAGGTAAACTTGTTGAGTTACTCGATTGAAGCGAATGAGTAGGTGGCGGCGCGGCTCGTAAGCATTTCCAGTCGGGTTAGATGAATTCCATACTTCGAGTAAAGGTAGAGTATGGTCGAGGAAACTGAGAGCATTATAACTGTGCTGAGGAGCGTGACTACGGATCGCCCCTCAGGATCCGTAATATCCATCCATATAAAACCAAAGGTGATGTATAGTCCGACAGCAATGGCCGGGGCGATAGCGCCGAGCGTTGCGAGCGTAATTAGACCACGTTTTTCTTCTGAACCGCCACAGCGAACTTCCAAGAAGATGTCGTTAAAAGCGAACAGGGGGCCTCTTGCGCAAGGCTTTTCACTGACGGACTGGAAATGCATTTCTTCCTGCAAATCGCCCTCATAGAAGTCTTTATTCCCGCACTTTTCTTTCGATGTCAGTTCTGCTTCATATGCTTCTCGCTCAGCCTTGGACTCTTTGGTCATTCTCCAAAAACCCCATTCGATCAAATACATTTACAATACCTCGCTGAATGCCGAGTGCAGGGTCTTCAGTTCTTCAAGATCTTCAAAAGGCTTTGAGTTTTTTGCAAGGCGGAACGTGCTGCGCTTGCACCACTTTTCCAAAGCATCGTCCTCAAATATGTAAATTATTACAGTCAGAGCCAGGCTGACCCAGAAAGTGCCAAGAATTAGACGAGCGAGTAATAAACGAGCAGCTTGTGTGCCGAGTTTTTCTGCGATCGCTCCCAAGGACGTGGATAGCATCCTTGCCAGCTTGGTTTTGGCATTTTGAGAGAGGTAGTCGAAGAGAGGCTTTGCAATCGCAACTGCTGTCCCTAACTCTGCCAGCGAAAGGGTTATTGTGGCCATCCCTCTTACAAAATACGTAGCGGCTAAGAGTCTGGATTTTTTTTCAGCCTGCTTGGAAGCGCCACTCTGGCTACTATTGAAATGCTCAACTGAATCAGTGAAATCCCACCACGCTAGCAGCGAACCTCCGATACCCGCCAATCCAGCGCCCCATAGTTTCAACCTTCCCAATGTCGCTGCTGCCCCTTTCCCGGTCACACTCTTAGCGCCGTATCGGGCTACCACCTGGTCCACATAGCTGGCTCCGACTTCAAAGCCTGCCGCTGCCGTGGTCATCGCGGCCGCCAACAGTTCAGTCTTCACCCGCGCATCACTGTCGGGCAGTTCGCGAGCCTTGAATGCCATCAGCATGCCTTCCAGCAGGCAGACCAAGCTGGCGGCACGCACTTTGTAGAAGTCACTTTTCTTGCCGTCTGCCTGCATCAGGCTTTCAGCCCAGGCTTGGTCCAGAAAGCGTGCAATCTGGCCACCGCTGCGTTGAGAACTAATCGGTTGCCCGCTACGTGCAGCTTCACTCAGGCGTACGTCGACAGCGGTTTCATGTACCGAAGCAAACAACGCCAGGCGCAGGCCATGGTGCAACGCTCGGTCTGCACTGTTCGGGGCTCCGCTACGCAGGACCTGGCGCCCAAGCGCGACGAACCATCCATACAAGCCGATGCTGGCGCTGTTGTTCTGCTTTTGCAGTTCCTCGTACAGCGAGTTGATACGCCCGAAGGCATTCGCTGCCGCGTGTGCGCGCTTGGCAAGGCCTTCGGCCAGCGTGTAGTTGAACTCCGAGGGCGGTTCCGCCTTGGCGGCCTCAATCAGCGCCGCCAGCTCTTCCCGGATGTCGTCCTGGTTGTAGCTGATGCCGCGCATCGCCAGGTTGCCCCGGTCCGCCACGTCACTGCGCCACCAGTGGTCCAGCACTTTCGTGCCCCAGTCACTCAGTTCCATGCCGATCACGCACTGGCCGGTCTGCTCGGCAAAGGCCAGGCCGCTGATCAGGTCGACGTTGTCATAGCGGTCCAGGGCTTGCAGCAAGCGTTCGCTGATCACCCAGCGGGCGTGGTCCTTGGCGCGGTCTTCGGCGGCTTGCTGGGCCTGTTGCATGGCCTGCTCGAACGCGTCGAGCTGATCGTGCATGGCCTGGCGGTCTACCAGGTGGCCGTATTTCTGGTCGAACTTCTTGCTGAATTCGCCGGCGTCCTGGCGCGCCTGGACCTTGGCGCGGATGTCGCGCTCGAACTGCGCCATGTGCGGCTTCATGCGTTCGTCATGGGCGTCGGCTTGCTGCCTGGCCCGTTCGGAAAAAGCGTAGATCTCCGCATGCAGGTGAGGCTGGTTGCGCACTTGCTCGGCCATGACTTCGCGCTTGACGATCTGCTCGGTCACCATCTGCGGGTAGAGCTTTTCGATCTCCAGAAACGATTGCGCCACCAGCAGCTTGCGCTCGTTGTCCACGCCGGGTTCCACGGTGCGTTCCAGCCATTTCGTTTTCACATCATCGACCGCGGCATTGCGCCAGGCGTTGAGCTCCTGGGTAATGCCGATGGCGTCTTCGATCACGATGGCGGCGCCACGGGGTTTGGTCTGGTTCACTGGCGGCGCCAGGGCCTGGCGTGAGGCGTGGGGTGAGACGATCTGGTCGTTGTTGAAGGGTTGCCGGTCCAGCAGCGCCTGCAGGTCGGCATCGTCCCGGGCCTTGAAGTCGGCTACCCAGTTCAGTTGGTCGTGCTTGAGCACATGGGGCTGCGGCGGGGCGTCGGAGGGCTGGATGAAGCGGGCGATATCAATGGCGGGCAGGCTGTTGCGGTATTCGTCTTCGAGCAGGCGGTAGTTGTCGAGCAGGCGCGGGGTGAGGGGGGAAGGGCTGAACAGCGGACGCAGTTCCTGGATGTCGTCGAGGTCGTAGAGGGTGATGGTCCAGCCGAAGCTGCGGATGATCTCATCCAGATTACCAGTGAGGGGAGCGGGCGCCCACGGTGCGTCGGCGCTGATGTACTGCAGTGACCCGTTGGGTGCCACGCGGTACTGGCTGTGCCATTCGTAGGCATCTGCGCTGTGGCGCTTGATCAGCAGGTAAAGAAAACCTTCACGCAAGGGGCGGATAGCGTAGCTGGAGTGGGTCATCTCGCCCACGTCCTGGAACGGGCTGAGATAACCCGGCAGTTTGGGCAGGCGGGCGCGTTGTGCCGGGTTGCCGCCCACAGCGGCGTAGCGCAGGGGCAGCAGCTCGAAGCGACGGGTGCAGTCGGCGACCGGGCTGTTGCGCAGGGCAGGGCGGTAGCCGGTGGTGATGCGCCGGCACAGCTCAAGGGTTTCGGTAAGCGAGTCCATGTTGTGTACCTCAGTCCTTGGCGTGCAAGCATCGCTGCACGTTGTCGATCAGGGGTGTTTGCTGCGTGCGGGTAGCCGCGATTGCGTCTTGCCAGGCAGGCGTTTCAGATAGTTGTTCACCGTTGCGGGCCATCATCAGCACATAGCTGATCAAGTCCTGCTCGCGGTCCAGCCCTTGTTCACGGGCCTGATTCAGGTGGTGTTGAATCAGCTCAACCCGCGTACCGTGGCAGACAGCCGTCAAGGCCGGGCAGGACGGCTCGTGCTTCAGCATTTCGGCAAGTTGATAGCTCAGCGGGTCGCCGGCCAAGGCTGCCCAGCAGTCTTCGCTCAGGGTGATGGGCGGGACAGGGATCATGCGAGGCTGGTCGCCGCCAGCGATTTGCACCCACAACCTCTTGTGCGGATGCGCCACCGGGGCCCACCAGCAATGAATGGGCGCCAACCACTCGGCCACGCCAGGCAACTCGCGGCAGGTATCCAACACTTGCAGGACGGCTGCGGTGTGGTAGCGCAACAGGTAAGCGTGGCCATCCGGCCCGGTAACGGAGTTGGCTTGGCTCAAGTGCTGTACAAGCTGGGCGGCTGGCAGCGCGCTGACGATCCAGCCACTCACCGCACCCGTTGCACGTTGCTCCAGCTGCCACTGGAAATCGTACTGGCCTGAGACATCGGAACCTGGCCTGGAGCCGAACAACCAGGGGCCTACCGCGCGTAAATTGCCGAATTGAGCTTGTTGCAACAAAGGCCAGCAGCGCCCCGTGTAATGTTGGGTCAGCGTTTCCCGGGCCCGGGGTGAAAGGTTGGCCATTTCAACGACGGCACTTAGGCGATAGCGGTCGGATGTGCGTAGCACTTCTACCATTGCTCTGATAAATGGGCTGGGCATCAGCTGGCACCCTCCATGGGAATCATGTTGTGGCCGTCGGCGATGGCTTTGAGCAAGCAACTCAAACAAATCGGCTCCCCAGGCTCAGGTACGCCCGCAGTGGCAGTCATGCGCTGGCTGCCCTTGGCCTGCTGGCTGATCGGCCCCTTGAAGTCCAGCGCAAGGCCGTCCAGCGTGATGCCGGCGCCGTCGATTCGCAGAAGACCTGCCGGGCTTCTGATCGTCAGGCTTTCGCTGACCTGGATGTCGTAAACCTTGGTGGTATGCCGAATAGCCTCGCCGGTCTGCAATGTGCTGTGACCGGCCACGACTTGTTCTAGATGGCCACCGATCTCTACCGTGTGGTTGGCCTTGGTGAGGTCCTGCCGGTGATTGCCGACGTGTTCGATTCGGTCCTTGCCTGTGGTGATGGTGTGGGTGCGGCCAATGCTCAGGCTGTCGTCATTGCCAACTTCATGTGTCCGGTTCTGGCCGATGCTTACGGTCTCGTTCCGGGCAACGTCTTCAAGACGGTCCTGCCCAATCGAAATCGTTTCGTCCCGTTCGACGCGTTCGGTGCGATCGTTGCCCACCTGCGTGGTCTCGTCGTGCTTGACGATGTTGTTCTGGTCCCGCTGGGCATGGATGAACACTTCCTCTTTGCCCAGTTCGTCCTCGAAACGCAGTTCGTTGTAACCATCACCTTTATGGGTCTGGCTCTTGATGGTCATGCGTGTCTTGTGTTCGGGCAGGTCGTAGGGCGGTAACTGATCACCGCAGTAGGTGCGCCCGGTGATCATCGGCTGGTCCGGGTCGCCGTTGACGTACTGGATGATCACGTCCTGGCCGATGCGCGGAATGGCCATCGAGCCCCAACTGCCACCGGCCCAGCCCTGCGACACGCGTACCCAGCAGGAGCTGAACTCGTTGTTCTGGCTTTCACGGTCCCACGGGAAGCTGACTTTCACCCGGCCCCATTGGTCGCAGTAGATTTCTTCGCCCTTCGGCCCGACCACCGTGGCCATGTGCGGCCCGTCGATACGCGGCCGGGGCAACGGGGCCGGCCGCCATTCGGTTCTGCCGGGGACCAGCACGGCGTCCTGCTTGTAGCGTGTGCCTTGCCGGGCAGCTGCGGCTTCCTCTTGCAAGCTGGTGAACTGGACGCCTTCGTGGTGCACGCGGTTGACCCGCCAATGCAGGTTCAGGTCTTCGCGCGGGTGCTCGATCAGGGTGAAACTCAGGCCCGGTTGCAGGCGTACATCGTCGCCTTCCACCTCGGCCATACGGGCGTCATGGCGCAGGGCGGTGATGCGGGTGGCGGTGAAGGGTACGCCGACCGCCTCACGCTTGTAACGACCGGGATAGTCGAAGCGTTCGTAGGCGGTGGACTGGTGCGTCAGGTCGTTGCCCTGCGCACGCTGTTCCAGGCGGTACGCCGGGTGGGTGAAGGTGTAGTCGCGCTGCACCTGGCGGGCGGTACGCACCTGTTCGCTGTAGCGCAGGCGGCGCAGGCAAGGCCTGGGCTGATTGCCGCCGCTGGTGGCATGGTACAGCACCTGGTTGGGGTCGATGTCGTCCGGCTCGAAGAAGCCGCCGTCATCATCGTCGGCCTGAATGGCGCCCCGGCTAATCTGCCCCAGCGCCAGCAACCGGTCGGTGATGATCAGCGTGTGGCCTTTGGGCGTGTGTTCGAAGCGGTAGACGAAGCCCTCTTCGGCAGCCAGGCGGGCGATGAAGTCGAGGTCGGTTTCACCGGCCTGCACGCAAAACTCGCGCACCTCGTGTTTGTCGATGCTCTTCAGCGTGTAGCCGGTGATGCCCTGGCGCTCGAGCATGATCTGCAGAATCTGTGGCACGGTTTTCTGCTGGAAGATGCGCCAGTTCGAGCGCAGCCCCGCGCGGGCCAGCACGGGTTCGACCAGAGCCCGGTAACGGGTGCGGTGAAAGCCCGTTTCGCCCTGGCTGAAGGTGCTGACCAGCCCATGCACATAGCGCAGCGGGCGCTCACCACGCCAGATCGTGAACAGCACCGGCTTGTCGAGCAACTGGCCGAAGTCGACATCGTCTTCGAAGCTGATCAGTTCCAGCTGCAACTGGAATGGCGTGCTGATGGCCTCGTCCAACTCGAACGACACCACCTCAAACTCGCTGCGGCCAACCAGCGGTTGGAAGGTAAAACGCAAATCGGTTTGGCTAGGCATGTGGCGTCCCCCACTACTGCTGCAAGATGGCGTCGAGCGATTGCAGGACTTCGGCGGTGATCAGGTCGAGGCGGTAGCTGTAGTAGCTGTAGGTGCAGACCATGGCGATGGCCGAGAGCACCAGCGGGCTCCACCAGGGCCACTCCCAGCGCCGCCCGCGGTAGGGGCGATGGACGACGTTGGTGTAGGGATCGCAGACGGCTTCGGGGGTGGGACCGCGCAGTTCGCGGATGACCTTGTGCATGCGCGAGATCAGGGCCTTGATGATGTCGTCACACTTGGGGTCGAGGGCGTGCTTGCCGCGCAGGCCCAGGCAAATGCAGAAGTACAGGAACTCCAGTACATCCTGGAATTCCTTGGGCGACTGCATGACCCGCTCGAGCAGCACGAAGATTTTTTCGCCGCCCTGGGTTTCGTCGTGGAAGATGCTGAGCAGGGGCTCGTGGCTCCAGCACGAATTGTTGCCCCAGGGGCGGCTCATCACGGCCTCGTCCAGGAACAGACACAGGGCGTAGGAGTAGACTTCCTGCTGGGCAACGGGGTAGCCGTGCTGCCGGATTTCTTCGCGGATGTTGCGGACCTGGTTCTGCACGGTCTTGTGCACGTAGGCGATGTTGGGCAGGTCATCCAGTGTGTTCAGGCGAATGGCCAGGCCGAACAGCGGGGTGGCGGCGTCGAGCATCAGGTTCTCAAAGCCGCCGCGTAGCTGGAACTGCGGGTCGGCGGGGTAGCCGAGCGGTTCCGTGGCGTGTTCAGGGCCTGCCCCGCTGTGAGGCTCCTGGACAGCCTCTATATCCTCGAGCAGAATTGGCTTTTTCATGGCGGGCACAGGCTTGTCAGTGCCGTCGGACTGTCTGGACATCCTTAATCCTCGTCAGTTAACAGATCAGGCTCACGCAATGACCCCGCACTTTCCATGCGGTCGCGCACAAGTATCTTGCGAAAGCCTGAAGACTAACGAGGATTCAATAGGCAGGGGAGATTGAAACTTCCTAAAGCGCTGTAGGAAGTTTCGCTAAGTTTTATTTTACAAGTATTATTAGCAACTAAGTGGATGACAGGTGCCTGTCAGATTCCACTATCCCCGTGGCTTGGAGACAAGGCCGCTCTACAAGGGCTGCGCCATGGCAGCTTCATGAATGACCGGGCTGTGTTCTGACGCCTGCAACGCGGTGCGGCCATAGAAGAACAACGCCGTTACCCAGGTTGTCAGCCAGACAAAGATCCCCGCCCAGAATGTATGCGACATATAGTGCCAGCCCTGCAGTACCCGTGTTGTGCCATACACGAACCCGATCAGCAGAATGACCGCCAGCAACTTGCGCGCCTGTGCCCAGCGATGACGCAATGCCACGAAATACAGCGCCAGCAAGGTAAACCCGCTGGAGGCATGGCCGCCCGGCCAGCAGCGGCCATCGCCGGCCTTGTTCCACCAGGAGAAGTTCTCGAACCATTCAACGCGGGCCTGCGTACCGCCATACAGTGTGGTCTCCACCGGGCAATACACACTGGTATGGCTTTTCAGGTAATGAATCACGGTCGTGCTCAGGGCAAACGCCACAACCACGAACAGCAAGTCGCGCCGGTGTTGGGTGGTGAAGCGCAGCACGGGTGCGATACGGGCTTTTTCCAGCGCCCGGGTCAGGCCCAGTTGGGGGCGGTTGGCCAGGCGCGGCCAGATGAACGACAGCAAGCTGCCGATGACGGCCAGTTCACCTGTCCAGTCCGGCAGGATGCGCGGCCACTTGTGGGTGACCTTCTCGAACCACTGATTGTGCAGCAGCGGGAACTGACCGGTGGCGGGGTCGAGCAGCAGGTTGCTGATCCAGCGATCGAGCTCGGTGAGGTCGAATGCCATGAACACGATAGCGGCCAGCAACAGCGGCAGTAGCAGGTTATTGCGGTAGAACGCGGCGCGGGAGGGCATGTTCACATTTCCTTGGCATCAACGAGTTTGCGCCATTCACTGGCAGCCATCTGGCCCAGCAGCGTTGTCTTGCCATCGCTGCCCTGGGTGATGAACAGGGCACTGGCATAGCTGTTCGACGTCGCGCTGGCGGGCACCTGGAGCGCTTGCTCCAGCTGCTCCATGCAACCGCTGTGGCTGACCAGCACGAGGTTGTGGCCGGCCCGCTTGTGGCCAAAGGCGTTATCGGCAAAGTGCCCGTCACACTGGTTAAGCCAGCCTTGCGTGGCAACGGTTTTACCAAACATGGCTTGTGCGGTTTGTCGGGTGCGCACCTCCGGGCTGCTCCACACGTCGGATGACGCCAGGCCAAGGTGTTGCAGGCTTTGGCCTACAGCGGCGGCCACCTGGCTGCCCGCAACCGTAATGCCGGTGGGGTCGCCCAGGCAGGCACCTCTGGACCGGTCGCAGCGTTCGGCATGGCGCAGCACCACAATCACCGAGCCTTTTGCCCAAGCGGCCTCCAGCGCACTGCGTTGCAGGTGGTGCGGGTTGCCCAGGTTGGGGACGGCCGTGCGGGCATGCGCCCAGGCTGCTGCCACGCCCAGGATGAACAGCAGGCACAAGACTGCGAATAGCGCTGTACCCCAAGGTAACCGGTATACCTGCACACGGTGTGAGGCGGGGGATTTGTCGATAACGCCTTGCAGCATGTTTGCCACTCCAGTCAGCTCGCTCCATTACGAGAGCGTCGGCACTGTAGGTAGCAGGATGTCGGTAGAGAGTGAGGCAGATGTGAAAAATGCCTTGGCCCGACAGATCTCTAGCGTTGCTGCAGAGATGAGAAGTCAACCATGAAACCGGTTTCAAAACATTTCTGAACGCGCTAGATTATTCGGCTGTCTTCTTGATGGCCTATCAAGATCACCTCTCCAATGAAAATCAGATGGCGCTTATCAAGGCCGCCCCAAAGCCGATGAGGATTCCCAATGCCTGAGCATGCCCCAGACAACCCGCGCAGGGATTTTCTGCGCAAGACCTTGACCCTGATCCCTGTCGTTACCGTGGCCAGCACAGGGCTGGGCGTGGGTGCCAGCCAACTGCTTGCGGCCCCGCAACCGCAGCAACAGCCAGCGAAAGTGCCGGCCACGCCACCGGCGGGTAACTATCAGCCGACATTTTTCAGCGCCGAAGAGTGGGCGTTTCTGCAAGCCGCCGTGTCCCGCATCATTCCGGCCGACGAGCTTGGCCCCGGCGCGCTGGAAGCCGGCGCTGCCGAATTCATCGACCGGCAGATGAACACGCCGTACGCCACTGGCGCACAGTGGTACATGCAAGGCCCTTTCAACGCCGACGCAGCGCCAGAGCTGGGCTATCAGTTGCAGCTCAGCCCGCAGCAAATCTACCGCCTGGGCATCGCTGCCGTGGACGGCTGGTGCAAGGCCAATTCCGGGCAAGTTTTTGCTGAGCAAGATAGCGCTACCCGAGACCGTATTCTCGGCAAGATCGAGGCCGGAGAGCTGGTTTTCGACACCGTGCCGGCCAAGGTGTTTTTCAGCTTGCTGGTGCAGAACACCCGCGAAGGGTTTTTCTGCGACCCGATCCATGGGGGCAACAAAGGCATGGTCGGCTGGACCCAGATCGGCTTCCCCGGCGCCCGCGCCGACTTCATGGACTGGGTCGAGCGCAACGAGCCTTACCCGTTCCCGGCTGTATCGATCCGCGGCGAGAGGGCCTGAGGCATGGCGACTGTGTTGAACAAAGTGGATGCGGTGATCGTCGGCTTCGGCTGGGCCGGTGCGATCATGGCCAAGGAACTGACCGAGGCCGGGCTGCAGGTGGTGGCGCTGGAACGTGGGCCGATGCAGGACACCTACCCGGAAGGCAGCTACCCGCAGGTGATCGACGAGTTGACCTACAGCGTGCGCAAGAAGCTGTTCGTCGACGTGTCTAAAGAAACCGTCACTGTCCGCCACAGCATGAACGATGTGGCACTGCCCAATCGTCAGCTCGGCGCTTTCTTGCCGGGCAAGGGTGTGGGCGGCGCGGGCTTGCATTGGTCGGGTGTGCACTTTCGGGTAGACCCGGTCGAGTTGCGCATGCGCAGCCATTACGAAGAGCGATACGGGCGAAAGTTCATCCCCGACGACATGACCATCCAGGACTTTGGCGTCACTTACGAGGAGCTGGAGCCGTACTTCGACTTCGCTGAGAAGGTGTTCGGCACCTCTGGCCAGGCCTGGACCGTCAACGGCCAGGTCGTGGGCGAAGGGAAGGGCGGCAACCCCTATGCGCCGGACCGATCGAGCCCGTTCCCGCTGCCTGCGCAGAAGAACGTGGTGTCGGCCAGGTTGTTCGAAAAGGCCGCCACCAGCTTGGGCTACAAGCCTTACAACCTGCCATCGGCCAACACCTCCGGGCCATACACCAACCCTTACGGGGCACAGATGGGGCCGTGCAACTTCTGTGGTTTTTGCAGCGGGTACGTGTGCTACATGTACTCCAAAGCCTCGCCCAACGTGAATATTTTGCCGGCGCTGCGCCAAGTGCCCAACTTCGAGCTGCGGCCCAATGCCCATGTGCTGCGGGTGAACCTGGACGACAGCAAGCGCAAGGCCACCGGCGTCACCTACATCGATGCCCAGGGGCGCGAGGTAGAGCAGCCTGCGGAGTTGGTGATCCTGGCGGCGTTCCAGTTCAATAACGTTCGCCTGATGCTGCTTTCCGGCATTGGCAAGCCTTACGACCCGGTGAAGAACGAAGGCGTGGTCGGGCGTAACTTTGCCTATCAGAACATGGGCACGGTCAAGGCGTTCTTCGACAAGGACACCTACACCAATAATTTCATCGGCGCGGGTGGCAACGGCATCGCCATCGACGATTTCAACGCCGACAACTTCGACCATGGCCCGCACGGCTTCGTCGGCGGCTCACCGATGTGGGTGAACCAGGCTGGCAGCCGGCCGATTGCCGGCACCGCCAACCCGCCGGGCACGCCGGCATGGGGCAGCGCGTGGAAGAAAGCCACTGCCGACTACTACACCCACCAGGTATCGATGGACGCCCATGGCGCCCACCAGTCGTACCGCGGCAATTACCTGGACCTGGACCCGACTTACCGCGACGCCTATGGCCAACCGCTGCTGCGCATGACCTTTGACTGGCAGGAAAACGACATCAGGATGAACCAGTTCATGGTCGACAAGCTGAGCAAGATCGCCCAGGCGATGAATCCCAAGTCCATTGCGGTACTGGGCAAGAAGGTCAAAGACCACTTCAACACCGCCAGCTATCAGACCACCCACCTGAACGGCGGCGCGATCATGGGCACCGACCCCAAGACCAGCGCACTGAACCGTTACCTGCAAAGCTGGGACGTGCATAACGTGTTTGTCCCGGGCGCTTCGGCGTTCCCTCAGGGCCTGGGGTACAACCCGACCGGGCTGGTGGCCGCGTTGACCTACTGGTCGGCCCGCGCCATCCGCGAGCAGTACCTGAAAAACCCCGGCCCGCTGGTCCAGGCTTGAGGAGCGATGAGCATGAAGACAATGTTGATCGCAACCCTGCTGCTCGGGGCCACGACGGCTGTGCAAGCCACCGCGAATGATGATGCCCAGGTGCGCCAGGGCGAGTACCTGGCCCGTGCCGGTGACTGTGTGGCCTGCCATACCGCCAAGGGCGGCCAGCCCTTCGCCGGCGGGCTGCCGATGGAAACGCCGATCGGCACGGTGTACTCCACCAACATCACCCCGGCGGCCAGCGGCATTGGCCAGTACAGCTTCGAAGACTTCGACCAGGCCGTGCGCAAGGGCATCCGCAAGGACGGCAGCACCCTATACCCAGCCATGCCATACCCGTCTTATGCGCGCGTCAGCGAGCAAGACATGCAGGCGCTGTACGCCTACTTCATGAAGGGCGTGGTGCCCGTCGAACAGGCGAACAAGGCCAGCGACATCCCCTGGCCGCTGAGTATGCGCTGGCCGCTGGCTGCCTGGCGCGGCCTTTTCGCGCCCGAGGCCAAGCCGTGGCAGGCAATGGCTGCTGCCGACCCGGTGGTGAACCGTGGTGCGTACCTGGTCGAGGGCCTTGGCCACTGTGGTGCCTGCCATACACCGCGGGCGCTGACCATGCAGGAAAAGGCGCTGAGCCCGGCAGATGGCGAGCAGTTTCTGGCCGGCAGCGCTCCGCTGGAAGGCTGGATTGCCAAGAACCTGCGTGGCGACCACAAGGACGGCCTGGGCAGCTGGAGCGAAGCGCAGCTGGTGCAGTTTCTCAAGACTGGGCGCAGTGATCGCAGCGCCGTGTTCGGTGGCATGAGCGACGTGGTCGAGCACAGCATGCAGTACCTGAGCGATGCCGACCTGACCGCGATCGCCCGTTACCTGAAGACCCTGCCGCCGAGCAACCCTGAAGACCGGCCGCACGTCTATGACAAGCAGGTGGCAGATGCGCTGTGGAAGGGCGATGACAGCAAGCCAGGGGCGGCGGTGTACATCGACAATTGCGCAGCCTGCCACCGTACCGATGGCCAGGGTTACACCCGCGTGTTCCCGGCTTTGGCCGGCAACCCGGTGGTGCAGACGGCGGATGCCACGTCGCTGATCCATGTGGTGTTGGCAGGGGGCACGGTACCGGCGACGCACACGGCGCCTTCGAATTTCACCATGCCGGCGTTTGGCTGGCGCCTGAGCGACCAGGAGGTTGCCGAGGTGGTGAATTTCATCAGGAGCAGCTGGGGCAACCAGGGAAGCGCCGTCACGGCCGGTGATGTGAAGTCGCTTCGCTGACTCCTCTAGCTGCACCCAGATCCACTGTGGGAGCGGGTGAACCCGTTCCCACAGTTTTTTGGTTGAAATTGCATTTGCATCAATCAGTTAATTTACTTATCTAACCTCGAATATTATGTTTGTTTCAACATTGCCGACCAACGGAAGGTTGACGAACTGCCGCAGTTTTGCTGTATTGAAACCGGTTTCATCGCAATCACAACAATCATAAGGACTGCCTATGACCGACGCGCCTGCCCATGCCCGCGAACGGGTCACCATCAGCGAAGTAGCGCGTGTCGCTGGCGTTTCAAAAGCCACCGTTTCCCGTTACATCGGTGGTGACCGTCAGTTGCTGGCCGACGCCACGGCCAAGCGCCTGGAAGAAGTCATCGAGCGGCTTGGCTATCGCCCCAACCAGATGGCCCGAGGCCTCAAGCGCGGCCAGACGCGACTGATCGGCATGCTGGTAGCCGATATTCTCAACCCCTATTCAGTGGCCGTGATGCATGGCGTGGAAACCGCCTGCCGTCAGCACGGTTACAGCCTGGTGGTGTGTAACACCAACCGCGACGACGAGCAGGAGCGTCACCACCTGGTGGCCCTGCAGAGCTACAACGTCGAAGGGCTGATCGTGAACACCCTTGGCCATCACCCCGGCGAACTGCTCAACCTGCAGCGTGACATCCCCATGGTGCTGGTCGATCGCCAATTGCCCGAGCTGAATGTCGACCTGGTTGGCCTGGACAATGCCGATGCGGTCGAGCAGGCCCTCGACCACCTGCAGGCACAGGGCTACCGCGATATTTTGGCGGTCAGCGAACCCCTCGATGGCACCAGCTCACGCCTGGAGCGGGTGCAGGCATTCAGCACGTCGGTCAGCCGTCGTGCCGGCATGCGCCAGCAGGTGCTGGAAATCGATGCCGGGCTGGAGGGGCAACTGGCGTCATTCCTGGCCAGCCGCGGCCATGGCCCGCAAGCCATCTTCACCTTCAACGGCGTTGCAACCCTGGCAGTGACCCGGGCCTTGCACGAGGCCGGGCGCAACCTGTTTGCCGACGTCGGGCTGATCGCCCTCGACGACCTTGACTGGTACCCCTTGGTCGGTAATGGCATCACTGCACTGGCGCAACCCACCGAGCGTATCGGTGTGGCGGCTTTCGAAAGCCTGCTTGGCCGCCTGCGTGGCGACAGCGGGGCGGCCCGGCGCATCGACTTCAAGGCCGAGCTGATCATCCGAGGTTCAACCCAACCCCAATAAGCAACGGCAGGCTGGCGCCTGCTGCTGTCGACTAAAAATGAAACCGGTTTCATAAGGACAAGAACAATGCACACGAACCCCGTTTCCATCAGCCTCTCCAGCTACGGCGCCGACTTCGTGCGGCAACGTGGTCAGGAGCAGTTCCTTGACCTGCTGGCAGCCGCTGGCGTTAGCCGTGTGGAGTTGCGCGAAGAACTGTTTGCCAGTGCGCCGGACGCGACAGCGCTGGGTGCTGTCATTGCCGCATTGCGCCTGGAATGCCTGTACTCGACACCCCTGGAGTTGTGGACCGCGCAAGGCGTACCCGACCCGCTTGTGGCGCAGAAGCTGGCGCTCGCCCGTGCGTTTGGCGCGGTAGCGCTCAAGGTGTCCCTGGGGCACTTCAACGCACGTTGCGATGTCGCCGCCCTGGCAGCGCTACTGCCCGCAGAAGGGCCGCTGTTGCTGGTGGAAAACGACCAGACGGAACACGGTGGCAGGATCGAACCCCTGCTGCAGTTCTTCCGGCATGCCGACCCGCTTGGGCTGCGCCTGGGCATGACCTTCGATATTGGCAACTGGCAATGGCAAGACGAGTCTGCAAGGCAAGCCGCGCGTCAACTGGGCCGCTGGGTGCGCTATGTGCATTGCAAGGCTGTGGAGCGCCGGGCCGATGGCCGACGGGTTGCCATACCGCCGCAAGCAGCTGACCTGCAAGTATGGGCAACGCTGATGGCCGAGTTCGCCCCCGGCGTGGTGCGCGCTGTCGAATACCCCCTGGTTGGCGACGACCTGCTGGCGCTGACCCGTGCCCAGGTGCGTAGCCTGTCTGCGCTGGGTGCGGAGGTGGCCCATGCATGAGCATGACGTGCTGTGTTTTGGTGAAACCATGGCCATGTTCGTTGCCGAGCAAACCGGCGACCTGGCCAGTGTCGGCCAGTTTGGCAAGCGCATTGCCGGCGCAGACAGCAATGTGGCGATCGGCCTGGCGCGGCTGGGGTTCAATGTGCGCTGGTTGAGCCGGGTCGGTGACGATTCACTGGGCCGTTTCGTGCTCGACAGCCTGCAACGCGAAGGCCTGGACTGCTCCGGCGTGGAAGTGGATAGCCACTGCCCTACGGGCTTTCAGCTCAAGGCCCGCTGCGATGACGGCAGCGACCCGGCTGTGGAGTACTTCCGCCGTGGTTCGGCGGCCAGCAAGTTGTCACCCGAACGGCTACGTGCAGAACTGTTGCAAGCGCGTCACCTGCACGCCACTGGCATTCCGCTGGCGCTGTCGGACAGCTGCCGGGCTCTGTCCCACGCGTTGGTTGACGCCATGCATGCAGCCGGTCGCAGCATCTCGTTCGACCCCAACCTGCGCCCCTCGTTATGGCCTGATCAAAACACCATGGTGCGCGAAATCAATGCCCTGGCGGTCAAGGCCGACTGGGTTTTACCGGGCCTGGAAGAGGGCCGGTTGCTGACCGGCCGGCACACCCCGGCAGATATCGCCGCGTTCTACCTCGACCAAGGGGTTGAGTTGGTGGTGGTCAAGCTGGGCGACGCCGGTGCCTACTTGCGCAGTGCCAAAGGGGAAGGCCAGGTAGCAGCCGTGCCCGTCAGCCGTGTCGTGGACACCGTCGGCGCCGGTGATGCCTTTGCCGTCGGCGTGCTCAGCGCGCTGCTGGAGGGCCGCGCAGTGGCCGAGGCGGTGGCGCGCGGCAACTGGTGCGGCAGCCGTGCCGTGCAGTCACGAGGCGACATGGAAGGGCTGCCGCTGCGCCACGAGCTGGAGGCCTTCGACCTGCGCAGAAGCGCGTGACCTCTTAACCCCGAATCACCTGTTGCAACAAAAACAACAAGCTCAGGAGAAACAAACCATGCAAAGCCAAAGCCTGGCACCTCGCCGCTGGTGGTACATCATCCCGATTGTGTTCGTCACTTACAGCCTGGCGTATCTGGACCGCGCCAATTACGGTTTCGCTGCCGCGTCCGGCATGGCCGAAGACCTGCACATCACCCCGGTGCTGTCTTCGCTGCTGGGCGCACTGTTCTTCCTCGGTTACTTCTTCTTCCAGGTACCTGGCGCCATCTACGCCGAAAAGCGCAGTGTGAAGAAGCTGATTTTCGTCTGCCTGATCCTCTGGGGTGGCCTTGCCACACTCACGGGCATGGTCAGCAACGTCTACATGCTGATTGGCATCCGCTTCCTGCTCGGGGTGGTGGAGGCCGCCGTCATGCCGGCGATGCTGGTGTACCTGTGCCATTGGTTCACCCGTGCCGAGCGTTCGCGTGCCAATACCTTCCTGATGCTGGGCAACCCGGTGACCATTCTGTGGATGTCGGTGGTGTCGGGTTACCTCATCAAGCATTACGACTGGCGCTGGATGTTCATCATCGAAGGCCTGCCAGCCGTGATCTGGGCGTTCTTCTGGTGGCGCTTGGTCGACGACCGCCCGGCCCAGGTGAACTGGCTGAGCGAGCAGGAAAAAGACGCCCTGCAGCAGGTACTGGCTGCCGAGCAGCAGGGCATCAAGCCTGTGAAGAACTACCGCGAAGCGTTCCGTTCGCCGCAGGTAATCATCCTGGCGCTGCAGTACTTCTGCTGGAGCATCGGCGTCTATGGCTTTGTGCTGTGGCTGCCGTCGATCCTCAAGCAGGCGGCCAATGTCGATATCGTGCAGGCCGGCTGGCTGGCCTCGGTGCCGTACCTGGCGGCGGTACTGGCGATGGTGGGCGTGTCCTGGGCGTCGGACCGCCTGCAAAAGCGAAAGCGCTTTGTCTGGCCGCCGCTGTTGGTGGCCGCGGTGGCGTTCTATGGCTCGTACGCCTTGGGCAGTGAGCATTTCTGGCTGTCGTACGCGTTGCTGGTGCTGGCCGGCGCCTGCATGTATGCACCCTATGGCCCGTTCTTCGCAATCGTGCCCGAGATCCTGCCGGCGAACGTCGCAGGCGGGGCCATGGCGCTGATCAACAGCATGGGGGCGCTGGGTTCGTTCGGCGGCTCGTGGCTGGTGGGCTACCTCAATGGCGCCACCGGCGGGCCGGGCGCTTCTTACCTGTTCATGTGCGGCGCGTTGCTGACCGCCGTGGCGCTTACCGCCGCACTCAATACGTCACAGACATCCGGCCGGGCCAAGCGCAACAGCACGCGGCTGGCCATGAACCCTTAGGTAACCTGCAATGAAGAAGCGAATCGTCCTGTATAAACGCCTGTCTGACGACTTGATGACCCGCCTGCAAGATCGCGTCGAGGTCACCTGGGTGGATACCGCCCGGCCCGACGGCCTGGCCCGCCTGCGCGACGCGTTGCCGGGCGCGCATGGCTTGCTGGGTGCCAGCCTGCGCCTGGATGCCAGCCTGCTCGACCTGGCGCCGCAGCTGGAAGTGGTGTCCAGCGTATCGGTCGGCGTGGACAACTATGACATTGCCGAGCTCAGCCGGCGCGGCGTGATGCTGACCAACACGCCCGACGTGCTGACCGAGACCACTGCCGATACGGGGTTTGCCTTAATCCTGGCCACTGCCAGGCGGGTGGTGGAATTGGCGAACTGGGTACGTGAAGGCCACTGGCAAGCCAACCTGGGGCCGGCGCATTTTGGCTGTGACGTGCATGGCAAGACACTGGGCATCATCGGCATGGGCCGCATCGGCGAGGCCTTGGCCCGGCGAGCGGCTGCCGGCTTCGGGATGCGCGTGCTTTACCAAAGCCAGCGGCCCAAGCCCGAGGTGGAGGCGCGCTATGCCGCGCGCCAGTGCAGCCTGGATGAGTTGTTGCAGCAGGCGGACTTCGTGTGCCTGACCGTGCCGCTGAGTGCCAGCACCGAAGGCCTGATTGGCGCCCGGGAGCTGGCGCTGATGAAGCCTGAGGCGATCCTGGTGAACATCTCGCGAGGGCGTGTGGTGGATGAGCCTGCGCTGGTCGATGCGCTGCGGGCCAAGCGCATACGGGGTGCGGGGCTGGATGTATTCGTGCAGGAGCCGCTGTCCACAGATTCGCCGCTGCTGCAGCTGGATAACGTGGTAGCGACTCCCCACATCGGCTCGGCAACCCAGGAGACACGCCAGGCCATGGCGCGTTGCGCGGTAGACAACCTGCTCAGCGCGCTGGCCGGCGAACGGCCGGCGAACCTGGTGAATGAGGTGTGCAGGTCGTGAGAGCAAGGGGCCGCCATACGGCCCCGTTGCTGTGCAGCTGAGCGGGCGCTTATCGGCAATTACCGGCTTTGCGATAGCCCGCAGCCTGCGCCTCACCCTCGGTGGCGAAGGTCACCTGGTTCTTCGCGGCTACCTGGTTGTAGCCCGGGCAGCCAACAGACAGGTGATACACATGGCTGTTGCGGTTGCCAAGCACAGCCCCGACTGACTCGGCGCTGGCCAGGCTCGGTTTGGCCTGTGCCTTGGTCGCTTTAGCCGGCACCGCTTGCACCACACCACTGCCCGCCGGCTTGTAGTCGGCAGTCCATTTGCGTTCTCCACTCACGAACGGGTTGGCATGGCCCATGATCGCGGCAATCCGGCGGTCGCGTTCTTTTTCCCAGGCCGACACCGGGTGCTGCTTGTCCCACGCCATCAACAGCTGTTGCTGCTGGCGCGACATGCTTAGTTGGTAGCGGTCGAACATGTAGAACGTGGTACGCGCCACCAGACCTTTCACTTCATCACGCGGCTCTGCAGCGCGCTGGACGAAATCGACCTTGGTGGTGCACTGGCCGTATTCGCCGGCATTGCCGGCAACCATGCCGTAGTTGAAGTTGCTGCGGTCACCATTCACCTCGCCCACTGCCGGGTACAGGTTGAACAGGTCGGCTTCCATGGCACGAAACACCGGGTCGTTGTCCACGCAGTGCTCGCGGCCGCCGTTTTTCCAGCACTGACGCTGGTTGCCGAAGGTGTAGGCGGGCACGATGTGTTCCCACTCGGTACGCTCGGCGCGGTTCTGCTGCTTGCGGGTCTGGTAACCACACGAGGCTGCATCGATGCGCCCGCCGGACTTGCCCACCCAGGTCCACTTGCAACCGCAGTACAGGTCGCCCATGGCGCTGCTGGCCTGGTCCAGGTACACCTTCTCCTTGGCCACCACCTTGGCTTCGGTGAAGGTTGCCGGCGGGTTGGCCAAGGCGGGTAGGGTAAAGGAAAACAGTAAGGTTACGGCGTAAAGCAGTGATTTCATGAGAAAAACATATTTCAGGATGGGGCGCGCATTGTAATGGTTTCCCCGGGGCTGGCCAGCTCGCGGAGCCACACCAGGGGTCGGCCTGGGTCGTCGCTGGCCATAACGCTCCAGCATCTGCAACTCTGTGGCCAGCAACGAGCGCAGTGCCGGCGTATCACCCCGCCAGTCAGCGTTTCGCGCACCCGGTGGGCGCGGGTATTTCAATGGCCGCCTTTCATCCGTCGTGCCACCAGATAAATCCCCAACCCGACCAGTGCCGTCGCCGCGCCAATGAAGCCGGTACTTGTCCAGCCCATGCCTGCGGTAATCGCCATGCCACCCAGCCACGGCCCCAATGCATTGGCCAGGTTGAACGCCGCATGGTTCGATGCCGCTGCCAGGCTGGGTGCTTCATGGGCAATGTCCATCAGGCGGATCTGCAGCGGCGCTGCCAGGGCGATCATGGTACCCACCAGGCCGATTCCCAACAGCAGGCTCCACAGCGCCTGGGCGGCGAAGGTGAAGAACAGCAGTACGGCAATCGACCACACCAGCACCAGCCCCACCGCGCGGAACTGCAGGCGATCAAACAGATTGCCGCCCGCGATGTTGCCGACAATACCGCCCACGCCGAACGCCGCCAGGCCGAACGGAATCCACTGTGGTGACACCTGGGTTACTTGCAGCATGGTCGGTGCCAGGTAGCTGAATACACAGAACATGCCGGCAAAGCCGATCGAAGCGATGGCCAGCGCCATCCATACCTGTGGGAGGGCGAAGGCTTGCAGCTCCTTGCACGGGTCGCTGCGGACTTCGTCGTGGCGCTGGGGCACGAAGCGCCACACCAGGGCGATGGTGCACAGGGCAATCGCGCCGACCAGCACGAATGCCGAACGCCAGCCGAAGTACTGGCCCAGGAAGGTGGCCACCGGGTTGCCCAGCAACATGGCCAAGGTCAGGCCCATCATCACCCGGGCAACGGCACCCGCTCGATGGTCCTTCGCCACCATGCTCGAGGCCACCACTGCGGCAATGCCGAAGTAGGCGCCGTGGGGCAGGCCGCTGATGAAGCGGAAGGCGACCAGGCCGCTGAACGAGGGGGCAAAGGCCGTTGCCAGGTTGCCCAGCGCATACAGCAGCATCAACAGCAACAACATGTGCTTGCGCAGCAGTCTGGCACCCAGAATCGCCAGTGTCGGTGCGCCAACCATCACCCCCAGTGCATAGGCGCTGATGGCGTGGCCCACCTGCGGCTCGCTCAATTGCAGGTTGTTGGCGATGTCGGGCATCAGGCCCATGATGGCGAACTCGCCGGTGCCGATGGCGAAGCTGCCCAACGCCATGGCGGCTTCCATCTTGGCGACGGTGGTTGTGCTGGGGAGAGGGGGGGGGGCCTGGACTGACATCGGGATCCTTACTGAAACATGCTGAAACGTTCAAGGCGGGATCATAGTCAATCTACGGCCGTAACGTCGAGAAAGCCGGCCGGCTTCCTCGCGCGTCTGTTGGGTTCAGGCAGGTTCTGCGTACAGCCATTTTTTACCGGAGTGGACGGCAGGAGTACAAACGTACACCAATACTTGTGCCTGCTCTTTTAGACTGACGCTTGCGTGCGCCGACATCCGGCCCGCCTTTCATTTGGCTTGCATGGACAAGAACGATGTCGGATACACCACGTAACTCGTTACTGATCGATGGGCCGGTCGGCCAGATCGAACTGCTGATCGACCATCCGGCCGGACCACCCAAGGGGGGGTTGGTCAGTCATCCACAGCCCCGCAACAGGCTGGCCTCAACGTTCCAGGTAATGTGTCTGCGCGGCAAAATCGATGAACCGCTTGCTGGCCAGCGATAGGTATTCCCCCGACCGCCAGCACAGGCGGAAGCTCATCAGCTGCGCTGGCCGGAACGGCACCCCGACGATGCCGGGTGTGCGCTGCTGTACCGAGCGCAGCAGGGTCGCCACGCCCATGTTGTCCAGCGCGGCCTGCACCACCAGCGAGACAAAGTTGCTCTGCAGCGCCACCTGGTAAGTAATGCCATGTTCGGCGAAGAACGCGTCCAGCAGGTGACGTTGCACGAACGTTCGGTCGAACACCACCATGTCGGTATTGCGCAGGTCTTCCGCCGTGAGGAAGGCTTTGCCGGCATAGGCGTGGTCGGGGTGCATGCACGCCAGCATCTCGTCACTGCCCAGCAGGATCGACTCCTTGTCGGGCGGCACGCGCCTGGATTCCAGCAGTGCCAGGTCGATCTCACGCTGTTCCAGGCGGTGGCCAATGTCCTCGGCACTGCCTTCGAACACGGTCATGGCAATGCCGGGGTACAGCTTGCGAAAGGCATTCATCAAGCCGGGCACATAGTGCAGGCCGAACATCGGAGGAATACCCAGACGCACTTCGCCGCGTTTCAGGTCGGCCATGTCGCGCAGTTCTTGCCGGGCGACATCCATCTCACGCAGGGCCGATGCAATGCGCGGCAGAAACTGTTCGCCTTCGGCGGTGAGGATCACTTTGCGCGTGGTGCGGTTGAACAGGGTCACGCCCAGTTCTTCTTCCAGCCGGGTTACGGCCATGCTCAGTGCCGGCTGGGCGATGTGCAGGTGCTGCGCGGCTTTGGTGAAGCTGCCCTGGCGCACGATCTCGACGCAGCAGCGCAATGCCTTGAGGTTCATTGAGGCGTTCTACCATTCATAACAAGCTGTGATGCTAAGCATCATAACAATATATTTATTATTATTAACCAGAGGGCCTACGATGCGCGCCACTGAGACATCCTGCAACATCTCAGTCACGCAGTGGAATAACGCTGCAATCCCACAAAGATTTTGAGGTAGTACCCCAAATGGCCAAGGCCGCCGATGTCGTTGTGCAATGCCTGGAAAACGAAGGTGTCGAGTATGTGTTCGGCATTCCTGGTGAGGAAAACCTCGACCTGCTCGAATCCCTGCGCAAGTCGAAGATCAAGCTGGTACTGACCCGTCACGAGCAGTCTGCAGGCTTTATGGCCGCCACCTATGGCCGTCTGACCGGCAAGACCGGCGTCAGCCTGTCGACCCTCGGCCCTGGCGCCACCAACCTGGTTACTGCCAGTGCCTACGCCTACCTGGGCGGCATGCCGATGATGATGATCACCGGCCAGAAGCCGATCAAGAAGTCCAAGCAGGGCCGCTTCCAGATCATCGACGTGTGCGGCATGATGGACCCCATCACCAAGTACACCCACCAGTTCGCCTCGGCTGACAACATCCCGTCACGCATGCGCGAAGCCTTCCGCCTGGCCGAAGAAGAAAAGCCGGGTGCGGTACACCTGGAGCTGCCGGAAGACATCGCCGCCGAGCAGACCGATGCACTGCCGATCCCGCGCAGCCTGCACCGCCGCCCGCTGGCCGAGCATGTGGCCATCGAAGCCGCCGTCGAGAAGCTGCTCAACGCCCGTAACCCGATCCTGGTGATCGGTGCTGGCGCCAACCGCAAGATGACCGCCAAGGTTCTCAAGCAACTGATCGACAAGACCGGCATCCCGTTCATCACCACCCAGATGGGTAAAGGTGTGGTCGACGAGCGCCACCCACGCTTCCTGGGCAACGCCGCGCTGTCGTCCGGCGATTTTGTGCATCGTGCGGTTGAAGCCGCCGACCTGATCATCAACATCGGCCACGATGTGATCGAGAAGCCGCCATTCTTCATGGTGCGTGGTGGCACCGAAGTCATCCACATCAACTTCCGTTCCGCCGAAGTCGATGCCGTGTACTTCCCGCAGGTCGAAGTGATCGGCGATATCGCCAACGCCGTGTGGCAGATCAGCGAAGCGCTGAACGACACCTCGCACTGGGACTTCACTCGCCTGATGGCCATCCGTGAAGCCAACGAAGCGCAAATCGCCGAAGGCGCCGACGACGACCGCTTCCCGGTCTACCCGCAGCGCCTGGTTGCCGACATCCGTCGCGTGCTGCCGTCCGAAGGCATCGTTGCCCTGGACAACGGCATCTACAAGATCTGGTTCGCCCGCAACTACAAGGCGCACAAGCCAAACACCGTGCTGCTGGACAACGCCCTGGCGACCATGGGTGCCGGCCTGCCATCGGCCATGGCAGCACACCTGGTGCACCCGGACCGCCCGGTGATTTCGGTATGCGGCGACGGCGGCTTCATGATGAACAGCCAGGAACTGGAAACCGCCGTGCGTCTGGGCATGCACATCACCGTGGTGATCCTGCGTGACGACGGCTACGGCATGATCCGCTGGAAGCAGGCCAACATGGGCTTCACCGATTTCGGCCTGGACTATGGCAACCCGGACTTCGTCAAGTACGCCGAAGCCTACGGTGCCAATGGCCACCGCGTGGAAAGCGCCGAAGGCCTGCTGCCGCTGCTGGAGCACTGCATCAAGACCCCGGGCGTGCATGTGATCGACTGCCCGGTCGATTACAGCGAGAACGACCGCATCCTCAACAGCGAGCTGCGTGAGCGCGCGCTGGCGGTGTAATGCTTGACAGGTACGGCGCCACCTCAAGGCTGGCGCCGCACCCTGGAGCGGCTTGCGCTCCCGCCTTCCGTTCAGTAAACCCTTCTCTCAGCGATCAACCAGGGCCTGCAGACTGGTCAGGATGCTGTTCGCGTCATAGGGCTTGCGGGTTACGGGCACATCCTTCAGATGCTCGGGAATGCTGATGCCGTCACCATAGCCGGTAGCGAACAGAAACGGAATTTGCCGGCGCTGCAGTTCATCGGCGACGGAAATCGACGTCCCTGTTCCCAGGTTCACATCCAGTATCGCGGCGTCCGGTGTGCGGCTGCTAATCAAACGCATGGCCTCATCCTCGGAGCTGGCGGTCATCACGTCCTTGATCTGTGCATCGTTGAGAATCTGCTCAAGGCCAACCGCGATCACCAACTGGTCCTCAAGGATCAGCACGCACAAGCCCGTCCGGGCGGCAAAGGCATCGGCTGCACGGGTAACCGGCGCGGCCGTGCTCGCAGGCTCGGCCGCTTCGGCCACGGACAGGTGTTTTGCAGGAATTCTGAACAACCCTTGCACGCCTTCGGGGTGATATTCCACTGCGCTGGTGCCACCCAGATCAAACGGAATACTGCGTTCTATCAGCACCGAGCCAAAGCCATTGCGGCTGGGCGGGCGCACCGTTGGTCCGCCGCTTTCACGCCAGGTAATGCTGCAGCCGTTGCTGGCGTCGATGGCCCAGCTCACGGCAAGCTTGCCGCTCGCCCACGACAGCGCGCCGTATTTGGCAGCATTGGTTGCCAGTTCGTGCAGCACCAAGGCCATGACCGAATAGGCGCGGGCATCCAGGATAACGTTCGGGCCTTGCAGTTCAATCACTCCGGCGGCGGTGCGGTAGGGTGAAAGCTCTGCCTCCAGCAGCTTGGCCAGTCGCCCGCCACCGTCACCGCGTACCACCTGGTCGTGAGCGAGGGAGAGCGCATGGATGCGCCCCTTCAATGTCGCCACGTAGTCCTGCAGTGTCTGGCTCTCCGAGGTCGGGTGGGCAACCAGCGCGCCAATCAACGACAGGATGTTCTTGACCCTGTGGTTGAGCTCTTCATTGAGGATGCGCTGGCGCACTTCTGCCTTCGAACGCTCGCTGGCCAGCAACTCGCTGTTATGCAGCACCACCTCGACAATCGCGGTACGGATGGCGTCGCCAAACTGGCGGTCCTGCTCGGTCCAGGGTAGTGACTGCTGGTGAACGGTTTCTTTCCAGATCGCGAAGCTCTTGCGTGGTGTCAGGCGGTCGCCCAGTGCGCCGCTGTCATAGGTCTTGTTCGGGTCCCCGGCCCAGTCGAGTGTCTCGACCACTTCCTTGCGGAAGAAGATCAGGTAATCCCTCGGCTGCTGCGACATCGGTATGATCAGCACACCCGACACATCGGTAAAGTACGCGTGGGCCGCAGGCAGTACCATCGACAGGCGGTTGGACGCCCAGGTGCGGCCAGAGCTGACGATATCTGCCAGGCGCAGCAGGTCGGGCACCGCCGAGTTGGGCGGCGTCAGCCCGCCGGATGACCAGCGGCCTTGCAGCGACATGCCGATGCCGTCGCAGGGGATCAGCGACATAAGCTGGGGCAGGCGCGCACGGAAGAACCCATCGATGTCTGCAGCCTGGTTGGCGTCAAGCAGCATACTGTCCAGCGCTTTGTGAACGTGCACGGCGGCTTCAAGCTTTTGCCGGCTGCGCAGGGTCTCGATATGCAGCGAGAAGAATTCGCCGAACATTTCCGCCGCCACACGTTGCCCCATGGCCAGTGTGCGCGGTGCGTAGTGGTGGCAGGCGATCATCCCCCATAGCTCCCCATTGACGATGACCGAAATCGACATGGAGGCCCCCACGCCCATGTTGCACAGGTATTCGCAATGGATCGGCGAGACGCTGCGCAAGTGCGCATAGGAAAGGTCTAGCGGCTCGCCCGAGGGGTCGAGCACGGGGTCGATGGCGACCGTCTTGAACTGGGCATCCGAGATCACCCGGATGGGGTTGCGCAGGTAAAGTGCGCGGGCCTGCTGGGGGATGTCGGAGGCCGGGAAGTATTGGCCCATGAAGCTTTCAAGGTCGCTGCGCCTGGCCTCTGCAACCACTTTGCCGGCGCCGTCGGTACCCAATTGGTAGATCATCACCCGGTCGTAACCGAGCACGGCCCGGACATAGCGGGCAGCATCGCGGAACAGCTTGCTGGTCTGGTCGATTTCGCGCAGTTGGGCGATCAGCGTGCGGGCCAGTTCGATCGGCTCGGCAATGCTCGCACCAGCGGGTTCGAACTCGAGGATAGCCGTGCCTTTGAACAAGTGGGCGGCAATGTCGACAGCCTCGCCGCTGGGCAGCTTCACACCGAAGCTGAGCGCCGGTCGCGAGGCCTCCCGGGTGCGGGCCAGCGCGTTGCGCAGGGTGTGCGCCACCTCATCCCCGAGCACCGCATGCAGCTTCTGGCCGTTGATGTCGCTTGCTACGCCCAGCATTTGTGAAGCATTGGCCGAATGACGCAAAACGACGGTGGCTGAGGCATCACAGGCCAGCAGGCAGCCATGGGGCTGGATACTGCCGGGTATCTGAATAGGCTCGCGGTCGCAGTTGGTCAGGTTTACTTGGGGGTTGAATGTCATTGGCCGTGCCTGTGGGGGATGAAGAGGCTGCCAGCAGGGCCGCCAACGTCAGCCTAGCAGGCAGCCGGCCTTTGGCATAGCGAAGCGAATGGGCTGGAAAGCCCAGGGTTGATGCCTACGTAGGCAGTCGCCAGGAAAGGACGAGAAGGCGGCATGTGCCGCCTTTTACCTGTGGAGTACAGATGTGCTCTTGTCGATAGGCCTTGAAGGCAAGCGGCGATCAATGGTCTCATCCGCACCTGAGCCAACTGGTATTGAACGATGACCCGCCCGCTGTTTGTTTCCATCGATGGGCCTAAAGGCACCGGCAAGACCACGCTGCTGGAGGCCGTCACCCAAGCCCTGAGGGTGGACGGGAAAAAGGTGATTCGCCTTTGCGAAAAAAAGAGCGATCCCTACCGGGGCGAAACCATGGCGCTGGTCAACAAGCTTGCCAGAACCCCGTGCCGGGATCTGGAATTCAAGGTGTGCGAGCGCTTCGCTGAAAGCCGCGCCTGGATTTCTCGGCACGTACTGCCCAAGCAGCCAGCAGACAGCATCGTTCTGATTGATCGCTGGTACCCCTCTGACGCCGCGTTTCGCCGCACGGTGCCGTTTGACCAGATCTTGCGATTGAACCTCGACCTCAGCGTGCAAGTGCCAGATTTGCATGTCGGGGTTGTCACTGCCCCTGAAACCTCGTGGGCAAGGGCTGCGGCACGCACGCGTGGCCTGGGCAGTACGGTGATACACAACCTGGATGAACAGGTGGCCTGCACCGAGGCTTTCGAGCGGGCGCTGGTAAAGCACGGCTGGGTGTTGTGCCGTAATGAAGGGGCCATGGAAGACGCAACGCGGCAGGTGGTTGGCGAGATTGACCGCGTACTGCTAACGCGTTGAGCGCTCGTGCGACCGCAAGCTGGCTTGCCGGCGCAAAGGCCGGCCTGGACAATCATGCGTGGATGATCAGGCGCCCTGGCGGTCGATATCACGGCGCAGGACGACCGACGTGGTAATGTCATCCACCGATTCGTGACGTGCCACGTTGTCGCGTACCTGATTGAGGTCGTCGATTGTCCGGGTTTCTACCTCAACCACCAGATCAAGCTGCCCACTCACCGAGGAAACCCGCCGCACGCGTGCGTCCGTCGCCAACTGGTCGAGCAGCCCCATGGCAGGGGTGCGCTGCAAGGTCACCAGCAGTATCGCGCGTATGACATTGGCGTCTATTTCGCCGATATCTGCACGGTATCCACGAATGATTCCGCTGCGCTCAAGGTTGGCCACACGTTCGGTCGTGGCGCTTCTGGAAAGGCCTATGCGGCCGGCTAACGCCTTCAGCGCAATGCGCGCGTCCTTCGAAAGTACTTCAAGAATCTCACGATCTTTTGCGTCCAGTTCACGCATTGCACCACCTGATAAGCTCGCCGTCTTTATGCCGGTCGGTACCGGCATAATGCCTGTCGATCCCGACCGTATGCAGGGTGTCGGTTTCGGCAGTGCATGACAAGCTATTGAAAAACAATTTGCTCGCTCGGAACGTGATGATATGACAGACCTTTCCCACCCGGCACCTCGGTTTTCGGCAAGCGATGCAGAGGGCCTCGCAAAAGATTTCTTCAATGTCACCGCTACGGCAACCCCCCTGGACGGGGAGCGTGACCGCAATTACCGGTTGGATACGGGCGTCGATGCGGGCTGGATACTGAAAATCGTCAATGCCAGTGAGCCCCGGGTAGAAAGCGAGTTTCAAACCGCGCTGCTCGATCATCTGGCCGTGCATGGCGCGCACCTGGGTGTGCCTCACCTTCGGGCCAGTGTGGCGGGTGACTACCTGCCATCCGTGGCCAGCGCCACAGGTGAGCAGCATGCTGTGCGCCTGGTCAGCTGGTTGGCCGGCACGCCGCTTGCCGAGGCCAAGCGCTCTTTCGCGCTGATGAGCAACTTTGGCCGGGCACTCGGTGAACTTGACCGCGCCCTGCAGGGGTTCATGCACCCGGGTGCCGTCCGTGACCTGGACTGGGACTTGCGCCATGCCGCACGCTCCCGTACGCGTTTGCACCACATTAAAAGCCCCGAGCGCCGGGCCATTGTCGAGCGTTTCATCACCCGGTTCGAACACACTGTACAGCCCAGGCTGGCATCACTCAGGGCGCAGGTGATCCACAATGACGCCAACGACTGGAACATCCTGGTCGATGCCGAAACCACCCGCCATGTGACCGGCTTCATCGACTTTGGCGATGCCGTTCACACCGTGCTGATTGCCGAGGTCGCGATCGCCAGTGCGTACGCCATTCTCGACATGGACGACCCGATCGGCGCTGCCGCAGCGCTGGTGGCCGGATTCCATGAAAAGTACCCATTGCAAGCGCAAGAGCTTGACGTGCTGTTCAACCTGATTGCCATGCGCCTGGTCATCAGCGTTACTTTCTCCGCTTCCCGGCACGATCAGACAGAAGACAACCCCTACCTGGCGATCAGTGAAGCGCCAGCCTGGCGCCTGCTGGAACAGCTTGATTCGATGAATCCACGGCTGGCTACAGGCATCCTGCGCAAAGCCTGTGGTTTCGATGCCGTCGAGGGGGCGGGTGCAGTGCGCCGCTGGATCGCCGAAAACCACACATCATTTGCCGACCTGGTGCGCCCGTCAGCCGCCATCCTCAACAAGGTGATCGCGCCGTTTGGCGACGCCAGCCACGAAATGACCATCGCCTCAGCCGAGCAGCGGCCTGCCGATGCGACGCGCTGGTGGGATGCGTTCTCTACCGCGCACAACGTGCCGCTGGCCATTGGGCCATGGGGTGAGGTGCGTACCATTTATACGGACAGTGCCTTCGAGTCGCGCTTCATCAAGGGGCGGCGCCGTACCCTGCATGTGGGGGTCGATCTGGTGATGCCTGCCGGTACGCCGTTGTACGCTCCGGTCGCCGGTACCGTCAAAAGCGTTGAGGTTGAACCCGACCCGCTGGGCTATGGTGGGCTGGTGATGATCGAGCACAGCCCGCCAGGTTGCCCGCCATTTCTGACCCTGTGGGGGCACATGGCCCACGAGGCGCTCGACCGCTTGAAGGCCGGTGACAAGCTCGAAGCCGGCGACCTGGTGGGCTACATGGGCACCGATACTGAAAACGGCGGCTGGATTCCCCACCTGCACCTGCAGATGACCACCGATACGCAGCTGAGCGCGAATGAGGTCATTGGCGTTGGAGAGCCCGAATACCGCGAGGTGTGGGCTGACCTGTTCCCTGATGCCTCGACCTTGGCCGGCATCCCGCCAGAAACCTACAACCAGCAGGGAATGACCAAGGCCCAGATCATTGCCAAGCGTAAAGCGCTGCTGCTACCGAATTTGTCAATTTCGTACACTGACCCGATCAAGTTCGTCCGCGGCGATGGCGTATGGCTGATCGACAACTTCGGGCGGGCCTACCTGGACTGCTTCAACAACGTGTGCCACCTGGGCCATAGCCATCCCGACGTGGTCGACGCCTTGACCCGCCAGGCTGCACTGCTTAACACCAACACCCGATACCTGCACGACAACATCGTCGAGTACGCCGAGCGGCTGACCGGCACGTTGCCCGAGGGCCTTTGTGTGGCGTCATTCGGCTGCTCGGGCAGTGAAGCTAACAGCCTCATGCTGCGCATGGCACGCAACTACACCGGTAGCGACCAGGCGATCGTGCTGGACTGGGCTTACCATGGCACCACGCAAGAGCTCATCGACCTGAGCCCTTACAAGTACAAGCGCAAAGCCGGCAAGGGCAGGGCGGCGCACGTATACGAGGCGATGGTTCCAGACAGCTACTACGCGCCCGAGCACTGGCCATTGGAGGAACACGGCAAACGGTTTGCCGAGTCGGTGGCAGAGCAGCTGGACGCCATGCGCAAAGCCGGCAAGGGCCCGGGCTACTTCCTTGCCGAGTCGATCCCCAGCGTGGCGGGGCAGGTGTTTCTGCCCGAGCATTACCTCAAGGAGGTATACGCCATGGTTCGCGCCGAAGGTGGGCTGTGCCTGGCCGATGAGGTGCAGGTCGGGTTTGGCCGCGTCGGTAGCCACTGGTGGGCGTTCGAGACCCAAGGGGTAGTGCCAGATGCTGTCACCATGGGCAAACCGATTGGTAACGGCCACCCGATGTCGGCGGTGGTGACCACGCGTGAAGTTGCCGATGCTTTCAACAACGGCATGGAGTATTTCAATACGTTCGCCGGCAACCCCGTGTCGTGTGCGGTGGGCCTGGCGGTGCTCAATGCCATCGAGCGCGACCAGCTGAAAGAGAACGCCTTGAGCATCGGCAATTACCTGCTTGAGGGTTTCCGCAAGCTTCAGCAGCAATTCGATGTGATTGGTGATGTACGCGGGTTGGGCCTGTTCCTCGGCATTGTGTTGGTCACGGACCGCTCCTCGAAGGCTCCGGCCACGGCCTTGGCCAGAAAAGTTGCCGATGGCGCCAGAGAACGCGGCGTGTTGATCGGTACCGAAGGCCCGCATGACAACGTGCTGAAAATGCGTCCTTCCATGATTTTCAGCCGGGCCAATGCGGACTTCCTGCTTGATGTGCTGCAAGACAGCTTCACTGCGGCGCTGAAGTAACGCGTTTCAACCGGGCAGGGCGTGCCGATCGGCAAGTCCTGCCCGTGCGTTCAGGCTTTTTGGCGGTCGATATCGCGCCGCAGCACCACTGCAGTCGTGATGTCATCCACTGAATCGTGGCACGCCACGGCGTCGCGCACCCGGTTCAAGTCATCGATCGTTCGTGCCTCGACCTCTACAACCAGGTCGAGTTGGCCGCTGACTGAGGATACCCGTTTCACTTGGGCGTTCTGTGCCAGCAGGTCCAGCAGGCCAAGCGCCGGTGTGCGTTTCAGCGAGACCAGAATGATTGCCCGTATTACGTTGGCATCAATTTCGCCAATGTCCGCGCGATATCCCCGAATGATTCCGCTGCGCTCCAGGTGTAAAACCCGTTCGCTGGTCGCGCTTCTTGACAGGCCGATTCTTGCCGCAAGTGCCTTGAGTGCGACACGTGCTTCCTTGGAGAGTATTTCGAGGATTTCCCGATCTTTGACGTCTAATTCGCGCAATGCTGACACTCCTGTCTGATCGCCGGTAAAGGGCCGTCCGCCCCAATAAAGAGCAGGGAATAGTTAGCCATTTGCTCCTTTTTTGTGCATTGGAAGACACTACTCCAGTTTCTCCCAGGGTCGAAGTGGCGCCGGCATTATGTCGGTCGATTCCGGCAATGTGCCAGTCCGACACGCACTTTGCAGGGTGATTTCAAGGTTTCAGTGTGCAAAGCTTTCTGTGAAGGATGGGGCCTAAGAGCCCGGAACAATAAGAAATACAAACTTCCAAGGAGTGCCTCGATGCTGGCAAGAAAAACCAGAATGCTACTTGCTTCCACCGCGGTAGCGGCTGTCGCCTTGTGCTCTAAAGGTGTGGCATACGCCGACGACTTGCAGGCTGTTCAAGCGTCGAACGTGTTACGGGTGGCAATGAGCGGGCAGTATTCTCCCTTTAGTTTTGCTAATGAAAAGAATGAAATTGTCGGTTTCGACGCCTCCATCGGAGAAGCACTTGCCCAGCGCCTGGGCGTGAATATAAAAATCATCACCACACCGTTTGACGGCATTATTGCAGGGTTACTGGCCAAGAAGTATGACGCTGTCATCGCCTCGATGACCATTACCCCCGAGCGCCTTAGAGCCGTTGACTTCGTCGGACCGTATTACCATGCGGGCCGTACCATTGGTGTCAAGGAAAGCTCTCCGATTAAAGAACTTGATGACCTCAAGGATGTTACCGTCGGCGTCACGTTGGGTGATTCGCATGACAAATGGGCGCGTGCGCGCGGCAATCTCAAAGTGCGCACTTATAAAGGCCTGCCTGAAATGCTGGTCGACCTGGATGCCGGCCGTATCGATGCGGTGGTGATGGACAGCATCCCGGTCATGGTTGCGGTAAAGGAAACCGGGCAAAAAGTGCGGATCATCAGTTTGCCGGACGAGCAGGGTGGCCGCGAGGGTCTGGGCATCGCCATTCGCAGAAACAACCCTGAATTCAAGGCCCAGTTGCAGAAGGCTCTGGACGAGATTCTGGCAGATGGCACGTACAAGGAAATTTCAATGAAATGGGTGGGCAGCGACATTCGCTGAAGCGCACCAGGAATGGCCTGGCCGGCAGGCTGGGCCGGGTTGGCAGACTTTTTGTGAGTGGTTTCATGGACCTGTCATTAATCCATCGCACTTACCCGTTTTTTCTGGAAGCCGCTTGGGTCACCGTGCAGATCTCATTGCTTTCATTACTACTTGGCCTGGTTATCGCCATTGCGCTGGTGACCTGCAGGTTATCGCCGTTCATTATCCTGCGGTGGGCGGCAAGTCTGTACGTCAGCGTGTTTCGCGGCACACCCTGCCTGGTGCAGTTGTTCATCATCTATTTTGGCGGACCACAAATAGGCATAGAACTGGAGCCGTTCGCTGCTGCGGTAATCGGTTTGGGCATGAACATCGCGGCCTATATGTCAGAGTCCATTCGAGGTGCAATCGTCAACGTTGATCCAGGCCAGGAGGAGGGTGCACGGTCGATTGGATTCAGCCGTAGGCAAACATTGTTATTCATCATCGTTCCCCAGGCACTGAAACTCATGATCCGGCCGCTTGGCGTCAATGCCATTGGCCTGATCAAAGGCTCCGCCTTGGTGTCGGCCATTTCGGTGGTTGAACTGACATACACCGCACAGCGCTTCATCAGTTCAACGTACAAACCATTCGAAATATTCATGGTGTCGGCGTTGCTTTATATCGTCATGGTCTACGCGGTCAAGTATCTGGTGGAAGTGCTGGACAAGCGATACGCGACCAAGTGAGGGGTTGGCAGTGGAAGGATTAAACCTGAGTGTCATCGCACCTTATTACGACATGCTGGCGACCGGGCTGTGGTGGACGGTTGTCATGTTTCTCTGCAGCAGTGTCATCAGCCTGGTCGTGGGTGTGCTAATTGCGCTGATCGACTTGTATGCGCCTCACGTCATGGCGCTGCCTGTGCGTTTCATGACCTGGCTGTTGATGGGCACGCCATTGCTGTTGCAACTCTATTTGATCTACTACGGGCTGGTTCAGGTGGGTATCGATATTCCGGCGCTGGCTGCGGGAATCATCGGGCTCAGCCTGCATTTTGCCGTGTACAACGCCGACGTGATCAAGTCCGGTATCGAGGCGGTTGACCCGGGCCAGATAGAAGGCGCGCGTTCAATCGGCCTGAGCAAGGCCATGACCCAGCGCTACATTATTGTCCCGCAGGCGCTCAGAAAAACCATCGCGCCATTGGGAAACAACCTCATCGTGTTGCTGAAGGACACGTCGCTGGTATCGATCATCGGTATTGCCGAACTCGTCTACAGCGCCCAGCTGGCCGTCAGCGAAACGTACAGCCCGTTTGAGTTCTACATCGCCGTCGCGGTGATCTACTACATGGCCAACCTGGCGCTCGAAGCCGGGTTGCATCTTATTGAAGCAAAGGTCGAGATGTCACGATGAACAACAACGCTATGGTAGAAGTAAAGGGCGCTCGTAAAGCCTACGGTACCCTTGAGGTACTCAAGGGGATCGATCTGTCGGTATCGCGTGGGCAGATTTTCGCCATCATCGGCCCAAGCGGTTCGGGCAAAAGTACCTTGCTACGCTCGATCAATCATCTCGAAGTGCTTAATGGTGGTGAAATCTGGCTTGACGGCGCTCAGGTCAATCAACCCTTGAAAGGCCGCGCCTTTGAGCAGCATATCAACAAGGTGCGCCAGCAGATGGGCATGGTGTTTCAGCACTTCAATCTGTTTCCGCACCTCACGGTCTGTGAAAACATCGCGATAGGGCCTGTGAAGCTCAAAGGCTATTCGAAACGTGCGGCCAGGGAGCTGGCCCTGGAGTACCTGCAGAAAGTCGGGCTGGGCAACAAGATTGACGAGTTCCCGTCCCGGTTGTCCGGCGGGCAAAAACAGCGCGTGGCCATTGCCCGGGCCTTGGCCATGCAACCCAAAGTGATGTTGTTCGATGAAGCAACCTCGGCACTGGACCCTGAGCTTGTGGAAGAAGTGAACCTGGTAATGAAACAGCTGGCGGCCGAACACATGACCATGCTGATCGTCACGCATGAAATGCGCTTTGCCGGTGAAGTGGCCGATCAGATCGTGTTCATGGATGGCGGGGTTGTTGTAGAGCAAGGTGCACCCAGTGAGATGCTGAGAAATCCCGTTCAAGACCGCACCCGGGCTTTTCTGAAAAAGCACCTACATAACGACTGATGTTCAGGTGCTGACGTGCATTTCAGGCGGAGGTTGATGCTGATGCGATTGGTTGTGCTGGGAAAGAAATAGCCTGGCGCTGCTGAGGTCTTGGAAGGCGTCAAATCCTTGAAAATCGCCGATGTAGGAACGCACGCTGGGGTAGGTTCGAAAATACTCGGCGTCAGACCAGACCATGGATTTTGGTCCAACAACATAGCGCCGGCGAAGTGTTACAGAGCGGAAGTATAATATATTATTTAACATAATATGCATTATGGGGTTATTTGATATTTCAAGCGGCACCGTGGAGTGCCAGATGCTAAGCCAGCTCAAGCGCCTGGATTATCCTTGCCGGCGAATTCGTTGACCCAGGTTAAGGTTGGGTACCTGTGCCTTGATTAAAATCCGGGCTGTGACGCTCAGGAAATTTTGACCATGTCGATTGACGATGTGCGCCAGCAGATTTTCCATATTTATCAATTGGTTAAGTTCATGCTTTGCAAGCCCATCGCTCAGAATTGCGGGAGGTATTTTGATCATTGTGTGCCTAAATGATGAGAAGTGGCCAAGTCTAGACACAGCATGCGGATTTTCACTGGGCGTGCCGGTCTTCCATCAGAAAATGATCGGATCTTAAAAATGATCGACACCCTAACAAGGCCCCAGACCAGAAGTGCACACACCGCTTGCCACTGAGGTAACACACCTACCAGCGCCACCCTAAGCGCAATACCGTCCAGAAAATAGCGCGTACAGGGCGACAACGCCCATTCGGGTCAGGCGTTCGCGCAGGAGGAGCCGAATGAGGTCTAATTGAAGTCAGTCCGTATCAGTAAAAAATGATCATCATTTTTACACTTATTCGCGGCATACAGTGTTACGCCTGCTTGCTAGGTCTCCGAGACTGCTTACAGGAGACCAAATACGACCTCGTTTATCGCTCACTGATGAATGAGCCGAAAGGTATAGAGTTGGTGCGCGCCAGGATTGCTTTACAGGAGGTGCATCTCGGGGCAATCTCGCAGCTATTCTCCAGTTTCGGAGGTGCCTCCTGAGCAGTGAAGCCCTCGCCTTTGTCGGAGGTTTCAAGGCCAAATCCAATAATTACTCAACTAAATATTCATTTAGTTGAGTAAACATGAAAGTGCTTGTGGTTGCACTCCGACCTACTCCGCTAAGTGATCATCATTTTTAAATTATCACACGCGCATGTGCCATCCCCTGATGGGTTGCGGCTTCAGTCGTCGGTTGCTGATCATTTTTAACTTTAAAATGATCGCGACACTATCGAGTGTTGTGCTGCAAATTAGGTTGCTGAGGGGGGGCGAGTAAATGATCATTTTTAAACACTTCCGGAAAGCTGCGGCTGATCCGTGTAGGCCCTGCTCGCAGCCGGGAAGGCGGTTATGTTTTAAAAGTGATCATTTCAATTGTCGTTTAATGATCTAGGACGGAGGGGGGTATGTTTGAGAAAGTGGCTTGGGAGTGAAGCTTCGAAGAAGCTTCATTATATGAGCATGTGCTCGGCTTGATTTCAAGAGCCCTGCCAGCGGATCTGACGGATGGTGCCAGGGATGGGAGGCCCTAATTCCATCGCTAAATCGCGAGCTGTCCGTCAATATATCAATAATTATTTATCGACTCCGGTGCAAATATTCTCCCGTGTTTCGAGTGAAGGGGTTGTGAACTGCGTTGAGTTATGTTTACTTAAGCATCTGTATTGTTTTTTCATGAGGCTTTATATGGTTCGCTGTGGACAGTTGGCTGGAGCGTTAAAGAGGAGCGTAAGCCGTCCATTTCCGATAAGTGCCAGAACCGGAAATGGTCAGTGACATGAAGACAGCTCCATGTGCACTGTTGCCATTGTTCAGTACCCACCGGTGGTTTATCGAATCTTCCACTGAGACTGATGATGAGGTCGCACTCACGGTTCATCGGTATCTGAGCGAATTCCCTGCCCAAGCAGATGCCCAGGCAGGCTATGGCGCAGTACGAGGCTTTCTGCAGTCCTACACAAGCAATGAAGCAACATTCAACTCGTATCGTACTCATGCGGAGCGGCTTTTGTTATGGTCGCTGCTGATTTGTCAGCGTCCGCTGCTTGAGTTACGACGTTCGGACGCCGAGGCTTTCCTAGAGTTCTGTATGAATCCCCCGGAGGTCTGGGTTGGTCAAGTAGTAAGAAATCGCTACCTTCGCGGGCATGCGGTCGACGGCGGATCTTTGATCCCGAACCCTGCCTGGCGTCCCTTCGCTACAACCACCAAGGGTGGCTATTACAACCTGACAGCCGGCAGCATCGCCCAAGTGTTCTCGGTCTGTAGCAGCTTCTTTGAATACGCCATCGATGAAGGGATATGTGCTGTCGTAAATCCATTTCGAGCAATCAAGCAGAAATCCAAATTCAAGGGTCGCTCTGCTCAAGTAAAGACGACACGCGCGCTTACTCCCTTGCAATGGGAATACGTGCTCGAGGCCGCTGAAGTCATGGCGGATTCGGATCCAGTGCGGCATGAGCGCACTCTGTTCATCGCTTCCACCTTGTTTTCTATGTACCTCCGGGTTTCCGATGTCTGCGGGAGAGATAATTGGGAGCCTTCCATGGGGGATTTTCGCTTAGATCACGACGGAAATTGGTGGTTTCACGCGGTTGGCAAGGGTAATAAAATCGGAAAAATCGCAGTCCGGACGGACTATGTCGAATGCTACCTTAAACGGTACAGGCAGTTTTTGGGGTTAAACCCCCTACCCTTTCCTAACGAAACCACTCCACTGTTGATGACGCTTGACGGAAAAGCCGGCCTGTCGACTAGGATGGTTCGTATCATCATGCGCGCAGTCTTTGATACTGCGATTAGCCGTATGGTCGCAGAGGGGCGTCATGAAGGTGAGATCCAAAATCTGCGTGTGGCTTCTACGCATTGGTTGCGCCATACCGCAGCAACATTCGATGCGCCTTTCCGTGATCCCAAGGATTTGCAAGCCGATCTCCGACACAGCAGCCTTTCGACTACTCAGAATGTCTATTACAGCAGTCAGGATGATCAGCGCGCTTACTCCATAAAGAAGCTTGGTATGAAGGATCGCGGCTGATTCCTGTGATAACTTTCCAAGGAAGAGAAAATGAACAACATTCCATTCCCTTGTTTCTTCGGGATTGAAGAAATCCTGCAATTGGATGCCGAGAGCCTAGAATATGAGTCTCCATATGTTCTCTCTCAGCTTCAGGCCTGCGCAGCCGAAGCACGGCCTTTAGAAAGCTATGCTTGGGTTAAGAGTTTCCTACAGGCCAATGCGGTAGCTACCCGGTATACCGTTTATCGTGCAGCGGCTGAGAGGTTGTTGTTGTGGTGTTTGCTGGTCGTAGAGAAACCAGTAACGGAGCTTGATGAAATTGATATTCGTTGCTTTATGGATTTTTGTTTGTGCCCACCAGATCATTGGATTGCACAAAGCCCCGAAAAGCGTCTAATGCGCGCCTCGGCTAAACGAAGCTCTAGGGCCATGGTTGTGAATCCGGCTTGGAGACCCTTTAGGCCGAGCCTGAGCACGTCGCAGATTGAGGGCGACCAAGTAAAAATTACGGGCTCGTCGATACTTGCTGGAGTAATGACAGTGATCAACCAATTCTACTTGCACCTAGCCGGAGAAGACGTTCTTGATAAAAACCCAGCACATGAGCTTCACCGGTCAAGACAATATGCACCTTTGTACGCCGTACATGAAGGGAAAAGGTGCTTTAATGCATCTGAGTGGCGGGAGTTCGTTGCAGTGGCTGAGGCAATGGCTGAAGCGGATCCAGGTTTTGAGCGAAAGCTATTCATGATTATTACAGTTTATTATCTGCAATTGCAGCCAAGCGAGATTGAACAGTTCGGCAAGGTCATTCTTATGAAGTCTTTGTGCAGGAAAGATGATGGCACCTACAGGCTGGATGTTCCGCATTTTCCTGCATTGAAGCATGTTATGATACCATCAGAATATGTTGAGCGATGGGTTGCGCGGTTTCGAACTTATCTGGGAACGCATATGACACCCCTTGGCCTCGATCCGACACCACTAATTTCTACTCAGAGCGGCCGCGGTGGTATTAGCAGTAGGCATGCGAACCTCATTTTCAAATCCATTTGCAATCAGGTAGTGATGAATCTGGAAAATCTGGGCGTTGAGGTTCCGGATGACTCTCCTTTTCGAAATGCTTCTCTGCTGTGGCTGCGTGGGACTTCGTTGATGCGTTTGGCAGAATTTTTGCCATTTGATCACTTTCGCCTGATGGTTCGCGGATCCACGAGTGATAACGTATTCGCTCGGTATTATGCGTGGCACCCCAAATACCGAGCTCGCTGAGATATGGGTGTATTCTCCAAGCTCTGGACTTTATTTTTTCCTGATCGTAGGTCAGAAGCCGAGATAACACGTGAGCGTCAATTCATCGAGGCTGTTAACAGCCTCAAGACCCTCAGAACGACTGACCGCGGCGGTATGTCGATTGATCTCGAGGAGATTCGCGACCAGGTTTTAGAGAGTCGTGAGGCCTTGAAGTATCTCGTAGATCCAGCCAATAGAAAGGTTAAAGAGGTACCGCCCGGTGATTGACTCGATCTTGGTCACGAACTTTTGATCAAGATCCCCTGCCCTGCGTTGATCTGAGATGGCGTGCCCCGATGGGGACGGCTGTCGTAAACAGCGCCACCGGCTAGCGCCGGCGTCCCTGCCCGCTGGGATTCCATGCTCACGCCTCCGGCCGGAGGCCTGCGCGCTCCGCTTGCCATCGAGTACCTGAGCGCTAGGACAAGGCGTCCAGCGCTCATGATTGCACCTCGGATTGTCAGCCGCGGATTTTGTAGCCTTGGCGCTTCAGCGTTTCAAAGAGACAGTGGCGTTCGTAAATTTCAAGCGTTTGCCCGCTTGCCTCAAGCAGTTTCTCCATAATCCAGGCTGCGTCATCTTTCGAAAATGAATAGCTAGAGCATTCGAACTCCATTTCAACACCACCAGGTCTGACTGTCTGGATAGAGACTCCTGCATAGCCCTCGGGAAACGGCATGAGTGCGGTGCTAGCTTTACTGAAGGGGATCTCACCGGTTGCGTTCAAATGCCAGTCCAGGAACAGTCTGTATTCCCGCTTCAGTAGTGGCTCATCTTCTCTGACCACTGCCGTAGTCGGCTCTGCACTGGACTGCTCCACGATGGCGATCGCTTCGGCAAGGTAGAAAGCCAACTCATAGGCGACTGCTAAGCTGAATTCAAGGCCATGAGAGTTAAACTGGAGCCTTACACCGCCCTCGCCCACGCCCGTGATCGTACACTCCCAGTGATTATTAGAATCACTTTCGCGCCAGCAGCGAATTTGACGTTGAAATCTCTGAGTGGCTGGCGCGGTATTGATATTCAAACTCATTAAATCCTCAGTTTAGACAGTGGGTCTATCACCATAAACGGATGATTTTCTGAGAACTTGAGTTGTATTGAGAAATTTTTCGTGCCCTTTCAGAGGTGCCTATGCTGTATATGATTTTTTCGTAGCTGTACATATGTGCAGATATCACGCCCCTCCCCTGTTGTGTTATCTTCCCGTCATCGATTCAGGCCGCGGAAATGTTTGAAAAGAAATGCCCCGTGGTCTGCACATCCCTCTACTTCAGTTAAAGACATTAAATGGCCCTATCAAACGCAGTATTTCAGCGACTCAGCGGCGCCGATGAGTCGGGCAGTATTCAAATGCCCAAGAAGCAATTGGACGCATCGCTACAGATGTTTCAGATCGACATGCTCGCGTCCAACCTGGAGGCCTACTCAGTTGATCCCGCACGGGCTCGTGCCAAGTATCCGTGGGCGACTCGGTTTGCCATGGGACATCCCCTGGCTCCCTGGCAACGGCCTTCAGTTTGGACTGAGGAGCAGCAGGTTCGGTTTATCACTTCAATCTGGATGGGTTCAGATCTTGGGTCTTACCTGGTGAACGGTTGGTATGAGTTTGCTGATGGTGGCGCCTATGCGCTGAACAGCGAGGTTTTGCTAGATGGCCAGCAGAGGCTCACAGCCCTGGAAGGCTATCTGCTTGGCAGGTTTGGCGTGCCCGATGCGGATGGGTGTGTGCGGTATTGGGCGGAGGTCGGTGACAAGGAGCGTAAGCGTTTCTTGGCGATGCCTTTTGCTCAAGCCCGGGTGCATTCTGGTGATGAGGCTGCGTTACGTAAGGTTTACGATCTTCGAGCCTTCGGTGGAACTCCACATACTGAAGATCAGCGGGCATCTGCTTGATTAAATGATTAGCGTGCCCCCCCTGGGGTCGGCTGTCGTAAACCGCGCCACCGGCTTCCGCCGGCGTCGCGGCCCGCTGGGCTTCCATCCTCACGCCTCCGGCCGGAGGCCTGCGCGCTCCGCTTGCCTCCGCAGATGCCCTGACATGACAGTGTAAGGGCGCCCTCTTCCGGCTAGATCCAGTCTTCTTCAATGTATGTTTGCATGCTCGTCACCAGTGGATCCATGGGTACGGCTTCAAGCTAACCCACCATGCCTGCGGAATCAAACTTAGCTCAGTCCCTGTGGAGAGCTTGCCGATGGGTCTCGAGATGCCTCATCTCCTTCTCCCACTCATCAACGAATTTTTCCAGGTCATGCAGGTATGGGCCTGCGGCTAACCGTGTTGAGCCGACGCTCGCTTGGGCGAATCGCTCGCGCCATGGTGATGGAATGGTCAACTCATCTACGATCCTACGGCCTGAGGTGTGAGCAGACGTAGTGACCTGGTCGAGAAGATGCTTGCAGGAAAGAGCGACATCATCCAAATCTTGCTCAACTGCGTGCATTTCCTGGAGGAGAACTATCGCTTTGGGATCGCCAGACTGGAATGCGGAGAGAGCCCAAAGCAACCGCCGTAGTTGACGCTCGCCTTCTACGACATCGGCCAAGGTTTCACCCCTCCTCGCTCAGGCCGGCTTCCACCTGATTGGCCTTGATGGCTTTGGCTGCTGCCTGTCCTCCCCGCTTGGTAAGGTCGATGCCGATGACCTTTATGTCCTCAGCGCCAGGATATCTAGAGGCGATACTCAACCAGTGTTCCTGCAAGGCTGCTACCAAGCCGTCAAACCCGACTCGATCACCCTTTGGGGTTTCCCATTTGGTTTGATCATCTCGGCTGACAAGCAAAAAGATTCCGCAGCTCGACCTGTCATCGCGAAGGTAATCCCCGCATAACTGATTCTCAAGGCGCTCGAAATGTTGCGGCCCGCTCCAGTTCTGCGAGAGCTTCAGTTCGACCGGTACGGGAGCATCGAACTGGGTGTTCAGGAACCTGTAGTCAGGTCGCTTGTCGTCCGCGAGCTGCTCCTCCTGGACTACGCTGTAGCGGCCTGCAGCGCGCTCTCTACACCAGTCACCAATGTATTTGCGAACCGAGGTTTCTTGACTTGAAGGCAACAGAAGCTCTGCCCAGCTTGAGTCACTCTCTTCCAGCACGTGCTTCAAATCCAGTAAGCGATCGATAGCGAGATTCCAAAGCTCTCGGTGAGTGGTAGGACTGCTTTCCAACGAGTTATGGAAATCGATGACTTTCTCTGGTGGCCAAGGCGGCGTTTGAGAGTCTGCCGTGGCTTTCTGCTGCGCGTAGAAAGCACTCCAGGGGCGAAGGCTCTCTGAAGGATGCGCTTGAGCAATTTCCTCTAAAGCTAGAAATGCTTCCTTACCAGGCGTTTCTCGAATGAAGGCAAGTAATCCATCACGTGCATTCTGGGCGTCGTCCCTCAGGCCTGGCGAGTAGACGCCTGTTCCTGCACGCTGGATGTCATCCGCGATACGTACGTACTCGTTAACGAGCAGATACAGCGCTTTGGCGTGCCCTACTGTCTTGTAGTTTTGCCGGCAACGGTGTGCATTGTGGCCACCAACAATGCCAATTAGGCAGAGCATCGCAAATTGAGCTTTGGCGTCATCTGAAGGCAGCGAGTCGAGACGAGCCGCCAGTGCCGGGATACCTTCAGCGGGTTTCGATCCAATCCACAGTGCAAACCAAGACGGCGCGATATCCAGATCGCTCTCTGCGATAGCACGCTCGCTGGCGAGCTCAGCCAGTGCCTGATCACTGATGGGGAACTCCACTACGACGCTCATGACGAGTTGAATGGATTCCAGGGTTTTCACAGGTTGAGCCAGCCGAGTCAAGAGCGGGGCTGATAGTGCTTCATACAGCCATTCACCACCGTAGCGCAGCCTGCGTAGGACATGGTTGCCATGGTTGCCACCTGAATCCGAGCATGGCTGACTCAGCTCGTAACAGATCTCTCGTTCTACGATTTCTAGAACAGATTGCGGCCAGTGTTTGAACAACGTAGGGAGCCACTCTGGGAAGCCATTCAATTCAAGGAGTGCATAACGAACGGCATACTCAGCATCCCTGCAAGACATTTGGAGGAAACTGGACGACTCTTCCTTGGCTTCTATAGCAAGCCCCGTCAACCCAAAAATCACCTGGTATGGAGTCGTATTCGCCGGCGCGCCTTCAGATGGAAGCCGTGGGCAATAGCCCCTCCAGAAATTAATCGCCCCTACACGAAACGCTTGAGCGACCGGCATTCCGAACTCGAGAGCGAGTGACTGCCAGTTGCCGCTGCTCCATGTGCTTGAGGATGACGTACCATCACGCATCTCCTCGAGTAGATAGGCTTGACAGCGAGTCATCACACCCGGCTCGGGACTGTTGATGTGCGCGACATCGGCGGCAAGACCCTCACGCCACTCGCGACGTCGATTCGCTTCTTCATACTCGCGCTGAGCCGCTTCTTCTTTCCACTGGGCTTGCTGTATCTCCCATGCCTCGACCTGACGCGCCGGAGGATTCAACATGAGTTCCAGCTTGTCGCTGAGCTCGGAGTCACATTCAGTGGCCTTTCGAAGCTGAATCTCCCACTCAGCCGGCCTGCCATGCTGCTTGTAGATTTCAACGCCCATACTCATCGCCATGTGACGATCTTGAAAATCGGCGAGGCTAACAATCTGGGCGCAGGCGAGGCTGAAATTCTCCCTGTTCAACGTCCAAAATGGCCGGAATCCGATCAGTTGCCATACGTTGATTACGGCTTCGTTGCGATGCACACGCCCCTTTCGGGCAATCTCAACGTCATACCAGAAGAGTTTGTAGTCGAGTTCAGGCCAAGTGGGCACGGCTGCTCTGAGGTTCTCGCCTAGCTCACGAATGTCCCTCTCATCGTAGACATGAGCTAGAGCGAGCTTGCTCAAGATTGCTAGGGCGGCTTCATCGAGCGCGAACGGATCGCGCTCATGGATCAGCCGGAGCACACATTGACCAGCAATTTCGGCAAGCCAGATGTACCTTTTCGAGATGGCGATGAAACCGTGATCTTTGGTAGGCGGCTTGGCCAGAAGTGCTCCAAGTCCAAAGATAAGGGTAGGGAGATACTCCAGCGGCAAATCTACTGCCAAGTTCGAAAGGTTAATCGCCAGGCTGTCCCTACCGCTATAGCGTTCCTTCTTCGCGGCTCGCTCGATCGCTGCAAGTAGCCAGCGAATTGATTCTTCGTCCGGCGGCAAGGCTTCTACATGTACAAGCTCAGCCAACCACTCTCGATTGACCTCCTCGTCACAGGCCAACAACCCTTGGCGTAGGTCATCGACGTCCTGGGGCGTGCCCAAATCGATGACGGCACGTATTGCTGCCAAACGTGTGTGCTTGTGTTGTGCAGTGAGAGCGAATTGCTTAGCTTCTGCGAGCGCTCCCACCACCTCCCCTTGCCAAACCATGCGTAGCAGGAACCAGGTAATATCGTCGTTTGTGCTGTAGAGCGCCAGCAGGTCTTTTATATCTCCGGTGAGGTCATGGTGAGCGAATCGCTGTACAGCAGAATAGTCAGTCATCGACCAGCTATGGGCCGGCTGCGCCAAGTGCTCGCAAGTTTTACGCAACACGTTCCGGCGAGTCGTTAATGGGAGCTGGCCTGGATCACCACCCTCGAAGAATACCTCTGGAGCAACCTCCTCCAACCGTGCACAAATGCGATCATCCAAAAGCGCCAGCCAAGGCAGGACTGGACGCAGCGAGGGATTAATTACCTGCAGTCCGTATTGAGTGCGGAAGAAAAGATTCTCGATCTTGACACGAGAGGCCGAACCGCGGATCAGCTCGTGAAGCCACTCAGCCGTTAGGTATTCTCGGACTGTGCGATGGTGAAAACGAACCGTTCCATATATGCCAGGCTCGAAAATCGGCCGGCTTAGCAGTGTCCCTGCGTCTGCGTCATTCCAATCCTTGAGGACAGAACGAACCGGGATGCCCTTTTTATTGGCATCGCCATCCGGTACGCGGACAGCAGACATCTGACCCAGTGTTGTCGCGGCGGCTATGAGGCAGACACCTTCGCGGAGTCTCTCTGGGGCGATAGGTTTGATCTCAGCGCGATTTTGGTCATGCTCTTCTAGGCGACGGTCGATGCTGCTTCTCATCAGCTCAAGGCGAGAACCTATACGGAGATGAGCGTGCCAATAGCCGACGAGCTCCAGGAAATCCAGTGGGCGCGTCGTCAACGACCACGCATCCCTCCGGTCAAGTTCAGCGCGGAAGCTTTCACCATCTGTGACACCGGTGGCCGCGAGGAACCGGTCGACCTGCTCTCCATGAATATCATCCAGCGTCACTACAAGGAACGACCCACCTGACTCTGTCTCTGTTGGAACCGTGTGCGCTTCATCTTCAGGTACGTCAGCAGTACTAGCAGGCGCTTGCTTAGCTATGGGCGCAAAGGCAAACGTCGACTCACAGATCGCTAGATCTGTCCTGGCGCGCCACGCTGTGCTGCGCCCGGTAATGAGTAGGTGCGCCTTGGCGCCAAGGCGTTGCGTCAAGCGGCCGATTTTGCGGATCGCTTTCTCAAAGTCTCTAGGATCTTTTAACCGAGCCTCGTCTACTGAATCCATGAACAGCCAGCCTTCCGCACCGGAGTCTAACCAGCTTTCGAATTCCTCGAAGCTGCCTTCTTCGATTGCGTCTTCCATATCCGGGTAGACGTTTTCGATCCGCAGGAAAAAGGCCGTTTTTCCCAGGCTACGGAGCTGGCGGGTGACGTTCCGGATTTCAGCGGTTTTGCCCGATCCCGCCTCAGAGAGCAGTATGACTCGTTGATGTTGAAGCAAGTCTGCCCAGCGAAGTTCTCCGCTCCTGCTAAGCCGACTGCTCAGATCTACATCGTCTGAAGCGTCTGAATCGAATGGGATCTTGGAAAAAGTACGGTCAAGGTCGATGAAGGCGTCCAGGGGCCGCGTCATAGCTAGTCTCAAGCAGGTCAGTTGCAGACCCGACTTGGGCTGCAGAGGCTCTGTTATCCTACCTGAAACGTAGCTGTGATCGGTGGGTTCTACCTACAAACGCAGCGCGAACTCTTTGAGCGCCAGCCTGCACGACGCAACTCCATGTGTCGTGCGCGCCTTGAGCCTTGCTACCGCCTCTGCCAAAGACTGCAGCGGTCATGTTCTGACAGCGGCTTATAGTCTGGTCAGCGGCCGTCCAGTCCGATCAGTCGTGGCCTAACATCACTTATCAGTACTTGCTGAAACGAGCTGAGAGCGTCGCAGCCTCCATGTCGACCCAAGCTTCCGGGTTTGAGGTTGACTGCACCATCATCCATGTCTCCGATTTATGTGTTCCACCCAGCCCACCGAGAAGCGCCAGCATCCTTAGGGATGATTGTTCTGCTAAAGGAGACACAGCTAAGGCATCAATGCCTCATTACGTCTTGCCGCGGTAATACACCGCCCCTTAATGATTTCGTGGGGCCGTCCCTCCGAGCGCACCCAGCTGATAGTCTGTCACCGCTTGGAACTGTTGCTCGGCAATCATCCGTAAGCGCTCCAACTCCACACCAGTGACGCCCCCGGATTGAGCCTTATGGTACCGCTTCAAAGCCTCGACGGCCTCGGTGCACATCGGATCGTCCGGCATCAACACTTTGCTGAGATCCTTCCGCTTCATTGTCATTTCGCTCACGCAGGGATAGGCAGACTGGAGTCGATGACCACGACTTGACGCTTATCGGCGGCAGGATCATCGGCTTCCCCAGGTAACCAGCTCAGCGACTCGTAGCCCATGATTTGCCCTTCGCGCACAACATCCTGGTAACACGCGATAGCGTCCTCTAACGCTGAACAGTCAGATCGCGGAATCAAAACTGGTAGGTCGGGATCATACTTGCGGAGCTCTTCAATCAAATCGCCTACGTTCACATTTTGTCCTCGAGTAGCGGCCCTTAAGCGAGCAGTGGCGGCGTCATTCAAAGGTATACGCATGAGAGCGCTCTTTTCCAGCCGTGGTAGGCTGGAAGCTGAAAACGTAGCCACCTATCGAAATATCCAAAGCCGAGACTGAAGCATGACGCTCAAAGCCTCCTTCGCCAGCGTACTACGCGCACTGCGCAGCAAGCGTAATATCACCCAGCGGGACTTTGCTGACACGCCAAGCCGCACCTACCTGTCAAAGCTTGAGCTGGGTAAATCAAGCATCACGCTCGACAAGCTCGATCAGGTGAGCCGACGCCTGGAGCTTAGTCCAATTACCCTCCTCACCCTGACACTCAGCGAGGATACCGGTAAGCCTCCTTCTGAGCTGATCTCCAAGCTGCAGTTAGAGATCGAAGATTTGCAGCGGAAGGATGGCTTGCCCGGCCTTCGAGTGATCCCAGAGATTGGTCACCAAATGCGTCACGTGCCCCGTAGAGCCAGGAGCGGTCATGAGTCGAACTGCATGCAAGCAGAGCTCGCCTTCGCGGATTGATCGTCCGTATAGCCATAAGGCATGCGGAAAAAGCGCTCCGCCTTTAAGTCAAGGTGTAACGCTTAAGGCTCGCCCCTGCGGGGACAGCTGTCGTGAACCGCACCCTGGCTTCGCCAGGTTCCGGCCCTATCGGGCTTCCATCTTCTCGCCTCTGGCCCATCGTGGGCCTGCGCGCTCCGCTTGCCATTTCGCAAATCAGTGCTGTGTCTGACCCAGACTGCCGGCCTTGAGCAATTGATAGTCGATGACGGTCTGGTACAGGTGGTCAGCCTCCAAGCGGAGGCGAGCCACCTCATCAGCTGGTCGTCCTTCATCAACGGCCTTCTGGTGGGCTCGGATGGCTTCGAGGGCTTGCTGTAAGAGGGGCTCTCCGGCCTCTGCCATTCCCAGGATCGTCCTCTTCATTTTCAGCGTCCATCCTGCCGGATGGCACGGGGTATATCCAGGTACTCCATCTCGGCCTTCCAGGTCATAACGAATCTCTCAAGGTCGCGGAAACAGTGCCCGGCAGCCAGGTGCGCAAAGTCAACGCTTGCTGCCACGCGATTTCCAGGCCGCGCATTTGGCAATTAATCAGCACGTCTCGCCCCCCCCCCCCTCCGTTACCAACATCAGCTTACATGCCCATGTCATCATCGAGGCGATCTCCCCTCAGCTCTCTCGTGAGCTTCGTTACCGGCAGTCGGGCCAAAAGTCCATCAGCCAGTTCACTGGCGTGACGTGAGTACAGAGTCACCGTCCCTGATACCGCCTGACGAAGGGGGACGAACGCGCCTACTCTGGTCTGGGCAATATTCAAGATATTCAGTACATGAGTGCTCAACGTAGCCGTGGACAAATGATCCACAGCCGTTCGCTGCGGAAACTCGAGGGCACCCCACAGCTCAACGACAATCTGAAGCAGTTGCTCAGGGCCGAAGTGGTTCAGGGCAATTTCCCATAGCAGGCCTTCCTGTGCGAGGGTTAGGCGATTTCTAGGCATGACGGAGATTCAAATGTGAGGCTCTTTCTGGACTGCGAATTCACTCAGCTCACCGCACAGGCGAAGCTGATCTCTCTGGCTCTTGTTGGCCAGGATGGCACGGAATTCTACGTGGAAGTGATGGACGCTTGGCGAGAAGAGGACTGCAGCGAGTTCGTGAAAGAGATCGTGCTGCCACAGCTCTGGGGTGGTGAGTATGCCGTGCCGATCATTGAGGCTAGGGCAGCGCTGCTCACCTTCTTAGCATCCTTCGAGGTTGAACTCGAGATCGTTACCGATGCCCCCGAGTACGATTGGGAGCTGTTTTGCGAGCTCGCTTACGACGCTGGTCGCTGGCCTCAAAATGTCCGAAATCGTCCGACAGATGCGACCACATTGGCTCCGACAAACGATGGGGCAAAGCTACCTCACCACGCTCTTCTCGATGCCAGGATCATTGCCGGAATGTTCACATCATGATGAGCCGCTGGATAGTCAGGTGCTCCTTGCGCATTTACACCCTGTGAAAACTCGTTTGCATTCGACGTAACCAGCCGCTTGCACTCCAACTGACCAGTCGCAAGTATGACTGTGGGCGAAAGCAGCCAGCCACGATTGGCAGCTAACGACCCATAGCGGCCCTTCATCGAAGTCATGATTTGGCCAATAGCGGTCAATCGAAATGGTCATCTACAGCTTCCGCTTATGAGGACTCGGCCACGATCCACATCGAAAACCTTTCCCCGGCTTGCGCTTTGGCCCTATATTGATGTGGATTGCTGCATAAAATTGACACTCAAGGTATTTTAATGATTTTAAATACTCCAACATCCGAGGATTTTTTTAAAACAGGCAAGGAGCTGCTGTCGTTTGCCTGGGATATTGTTGCGAAGCTTCTAGTCAGCTTGAATGAGGCGGAACAATATGGAATTGATCCTTCTGAGGTTTCCGAAGAATACTGGAGCCTTTCTCAAAGACACCTAACAACGGCGCTTACGATTACTCAACAAGGCGTTGAGTTAGCAATAAAAGGTCGGATATGCGCCATTTCTCCGTACATACTAATCTCTGACTCACCATCAAAATGGCCATCACCATACAGTGGCTCGCTAGATTTCAGCATTTTCCGAACAATTGATGCGCAAGACTTAATTAAGGTGCACGATACTTTTTCAGATACGCCATTTGAAGGAGAATTTGTGGATGCCTTCAATAACCTGAGAGAAAAACGCAACACGATAATGCATTCTGTAAGTAAGTCATTGGAGGTCACATTCAATGATGTCCTGAGCACGCTATTGTTTATGCATAAAACCCTATTCCCTAATGACTCCTGGGCACGGCTAAGATTTGATGCATTAAAAAATTCGCCATCTACAGAGCTGGGCAGCAGCGAATTTATTACAAACGAAGCCTGTTTGGAGCTGTTTTACGTTATTGAGTCACTGCAGCCAGCACAAGTTAAAGAATACTTCAAGATCGACAAGAAAAAAAGGGCGTATTATTGCCCCCACTGCCACGATGAAGCAAGCCGTGACTATGGGGATTATGAGCCAAAGCTTGCCCGACTTACTACGCCTCAGGCCACCTGCAATATTCTTTATTGTCCGGTATGTGATGATGAGTACGAAGTAGAAAGAACTGACTGCACAAAAGAGTATGTTGGAGATTGCCCTGGAAACGTCATGAGCAGTTATGGATCGTGTATGACGTGTGGGCATTAGCCGATGGCGGCAGTCATTTTTCGACACCTGGCTCAGCCAGAAGCAAGACTTGCGCTGAAGATAGGCCGATATCCGCCTATCGCCATCGTCAGCTTTGGTGCGATATCAGCCTCTGCCGACAGGTAGGAGTCGGCCAGAAGCGGAGACTCTAAGGTGTCTTTACGCTTGCAGACGGCTCAAGCGCCGACCCGCTGAAACTGGCATAGTTAAGAGTGCTCGTAGGCCCTCTTATAGGATCCTGGGCCCTGCCTACAATGTGGCAGGGCCAGATCTCCGCAATTATAGAAGCTCATGCAGCCCTCAGAAAATTGGACTACTTGCCCAAAATGCGCATTCCAACTATGGAACAATTTTGTTGGCGAGAGATTTATATAGTTCCACAAAAGCAGAAAAGTGTGAGTGCTGTGCCTGAATCGAGTGCTGACCGAAGTGACGGGCTACTGGGGTTTCTAAAAGATCACCTGCTCCGTAGCCCTGCTTCAAGCGTCCATTGGCTGGTTGAAGAAAGTATAAGGCAGTATTTTTAAAATCTGCACGGCATTTTTCGGATGAATGTGCCACCCGATTTCTTATAGATGAGGCATGCCCCTAAAGCACTGATTTTGATTTTACATCACCGAACCCGTGCGAATTGAAAAGGAAATCAGCTTGATTAGTGACCCAGCTTGGGTCAGTCACCTTTAAGTAATCCTTTCTAGGATTGAACTTGGCGTTATTTGATAGTACTTGATATGCATGTTCGAGGTTCAGAGCCCTCCCATGTTTCGGTGTGGGCTGATAGCCTGCTCCAGTCTTCGCACCTGCAACGTAGCGAACCAGTACCATCTCAAGGAACTCCTCCCAAGAGGCGACCACCCCCATAAAGGCAAGCTCCACTATTTGTCGAATATACTTAGGATGTATTCCTGCCGCACCTGCGGGGTTGTTCCACCCTTGAACTGCCTGATCTTAGTAACTAGGTCTTCTGCCGCTTGAATCTCTTTAAAAAAGTAGTTTTGACGTGATCTACCTCAGGTGGGCGTCCGGCCATTGATTTTAATCCAAGATGTCAATGAGCCATTCACGTTATCCGGGCTTCAAAACATTGTCTAGGGTTCGCCTTTAAAATAATGCAAGAAGGGGCTATGGAGTTATGAATATGCCCACGACATGAAGCTGTCGTAGCGGGGGGAGAAACCATCTCACCAACGACTGCTACTGGCCGTTAGCTGCCGCCCACGAAGGGCAGCTTTGGGTCGTTAGCAGTCAATCGTGAATTACTGCTTGCGCCTCTTAGCCATGTGGGCGATTGGTCGTAACGATTGCAAGTGGCTGGCCACGTCCAATGCAAACGGCTGGTAAGCATCGATAAAAATCACTGGTCACGTACATGGCAAATTTCCACCCCTTGCATGCAGGGTATCGGCCTGATGCGGGCCATCTGTTAATGACCTTTCTCTGTGGGCCCGCCTAGGGCGTGCAACTGGTAGTCGGTGACCGCCCGGAAGCGATGCTCGGCCATCAGCTTAAGCCGCTCCAGCTCCGCGCTCCAACTACCCCTTCAGCCTGGGCTTGGTGGTACAGCTTGAGTGCTTCCACAGCCTCGGTGTACAGCGGGTGGTCAGGCATGAGTACCTTGCTCAGATCTCTTTTCACGATCTATCCCTTTCGCCATAGCGATCCCACACGACGCGATGCCATCAAGGAGTGTGTTTAGCCTACCACTGCTGATCAGCCTGGACGGAGTGGGCGTACATCAATGCTTCGTCGGCGAGTTCCAACATATCAGCCAAGGTTCCTGAGTCTACGGCATGCGTATCACGTAGCGCATATGCGTGATGCACAAGCTCCCGGTGATGTTTCTTCGGCGAGTGGAGCAGTGCCTGGGTGTCGTTGAGCAGCTGCCGCCACTCTTGGATCGACATTACGGGCAGATTGGTGCCTGTCATGGCAGTATTCTCTATTGCTGTATGGGCATACAGTATTCGGGAAATGCCTGGCTGCATAGGTACTGCGGACGAAATGCGTCGCCGATGGTCACAGATCAGTCGCTGGTACGAGGTACGTTTTCGCTGTGGGTGGCGATAGCTCGCCCTGATGAATTACCTGACAGCATCACCAAAGAAAAAGCCCCCGTAAGGGGGCTTTAGCAATCCATCGGTGGAGCGTGTTACTGGGCGAGCCAGCCTTCCACCACATCAGAGCCGTACTCGGCTTTCCATTCCTTGAGCAGCTTGTGATTGCCGCCCTTGGTCTCGATGATTTCGCCGTTGTGCGGATTCTTGTACTGCTTTACCTGGCGGGCACGACGTGGGGCTTTCTCTGCAACAGCAGGAGCGGCGGCGCGACGGCTAGCCTGGGGATCCAGGATGTTGATGATGTCACGCAGGCTGTACCCGTATTTGCTCAAAAGATCGCGCAGTTTGGTCTCAAATTCGATCTCCGATTGCAGCTCGGCGGAGCCTTTCATCGCTTCCAGTTCGGCCAGTTGTGCGGCCAATGTTTGCTCGAGCTTACGGAATTCTGCAAGACGGGACATAAGTGCTTCCTCAAATACCGGATGAAATTAGTCGGTTACTGTAAACCATTTTCAGCTCGCCCTACTTAAATTTTGAGTATGCACTGCCATTCTTGTTCAATTTCTAAGCAGTGGCGTTCAAGTACACGCGCCTGAATCAGCAATGCGAATAGTAGAGCCTGCCGGCGCCATGAAATAACTGCGTACCTCCCGGGGAGCATAAATGCTTGCCTCGCCGACACCGCCGCATGAACCAAGATCGATAATTTCGGGTCAGTCTGTAACGGGAGATTGCAACTGGTGGGGTGCAGCGAATGGTTTCATTTGATCTACAAAGGATGCTCATTGGCGAGTTTCCGCTGACCTTCCTCTTTGAGGTCGCTCTTCGCGTTTCAGCGGCGTTTCTAGCCGTGTTCTTCTTTCTCAAATTCAGTGGTCGACGCGGAATCAGGCAGCTGTCCCGTTTCGAGCTCGTGGTGATCCTCACCTTGGGCTCAGCCGCAGGCGATGTTACCTTTTACGAAGATGTACCCCTCCTCCCGGTCGCATTGGTTTTCCTCACGCTTTTGCTGCTCTATCGTGGAACCGTCTACATGATGAGACGCAGCAGAACATGCGAGGCCTGGATCGATGGATTACCCATCACCGTCGTAAAGGACGGCATGTACGAGATCCATTCCCTGCGAAATTTGAACATCTCGTCGAACGAGCTCTTCATGGAGCTGCGCCAACAAGGCGTGGAGCATCTCGGCCAGGTTCGACTGGGCCTATTGGAAACTGATGGCGATCTTAGTTTGTATTTCTATGGGCCAGATGACACCCGGCCAGGGTTATCAGTGCTGCCAGTCGAACATCGTCCAGAGTACCTAGCGCCGCCGAACGCTGGCCTACATTGCTGCGTCAGCTGCGGCTTCCCAGTCTTCCATGAGCCTCAGGATTCAGTCGTCTGTGAACGCTGCGGACATAACGTCTGGTCACCTGCACTGGATACCTTACGCAACCGCTAGACCACATTTTCGCCCTTGCTCTCCCACACGACGCCGTCCCACCCGGGCGGGTTTTAGCCTACCAATGCTGATCAGCTTGGACGGAGTGGGCGTACATCAGTGCTTCGTCCACGAGCTCCAACATATCGGCCAGGGTTCCTGAGTCCACGGCATGCATATCACGTAATGCATATGCTTGGTGCAGAAGCTCTCTGTGATGTTTCTTAGGTGCAAGGAGCAGGGCCTCGGTGTCGTTGAGCAGCTGCCGCCACTCTTGGATCGACATTACCGGCAGATTGGTGCCTGTCATGGCGGTATTCTCTATTGCTGTATAGGCATACAGTATTCGGAAAATGCCTGGCTGCATAGGCAGTGCGGACGAAATGCGCCTGCGATGGGAGTCAAGGTTGGCCGAAATTGAGCAGGGCTTGCCCAGCATCCCACAAGGCCTGGTTTAGGCTTACACAGTTTGGGTTTACGCAAGCGGTACGCGAGAGCCCTCGCCCGATACTATTCACGTCCTTTTCACATGCTATGTGGGAACGTTAGCTATCCCTACGTGTGATAGAAGCTCCCTTGCCCGTCTAGCAGCGGGCTTTCTTTTGCCCGCAATTCTTCATCGACTCGGGCCATTCGTCCGTTTGGCTGTCTGCTTCATCGATCAAGGCTGTCCACTAAGGACACCAGCCAGAGCCTTTCTCATGCGACAGCTATTTCAAACGATAACCCTTCCCCTCGCCTGCACTCTTCTGTGGGCTTGCTCTGCTCACGAAACTAAGTCTCCTGTAGAAACTCCAGGTCGGCCAGAGTCGGCGAAAACCCAGTTGCTGGAAGCCGGCGCCGCGACGCTGCAGTCCAAGCCGCCCATTGAGGCCATCAATGCCTACCTGGATGGCTTTCACTTCTACAACGGGCATCCGGACGTGCAGATGGAAGCGCATCACTACTGCTCCATCGTCAACGAGGATGTCATTCAGTGTGTGATATTCGACGGCAATACCAAGAGCTCGAATATCATGGGCGTCGAGTACATCATCGACGAGAAGCTTTTTGCCAGGTTGCCACCCAAAGAGAAGGCGATGTGGCACAGCCATGGTTACGAGGTCTCCTCTGGGCAGCTGATCGCTCCAGGCATTCCTTCTCCTGCTGAGCATGCTCTGATGGAGCGCCTGGCGCATACCTATGGGAAGACATGGCACACCTGGCACACCGATCAAGACAAAGCGCTACCTGTAGGTGTGCCGCAGTTGATGATGGGTTTTACCGCAGATGGCCAGACTGACCCGGCGATGGTCGAACAGCGCAATCGGCGCCTGGGTGTGGATGCTGCAAAAAACAAAGCTGAGCGGGCTGACATTCGTATTCCTGATGCTGATCCTCAGGCGGATGGCTGGCAGCACGGTAATGTCATTCAAATCACCGATCCAACCGGTGCCCATGTACATCGCTCTTCAACAGCTACACCATCCACTACAAATAGCCGATCCAGCCAATAGCCGCCTGCATCAGCTCTGCGTGGATGGGGCCTCGGGCGTGTCCCCCTTGCGGGGGAACGGCTGTCGTGTACCGCGCCCTGGCGCAGCCAGGGTCACGGCCCTACCGGGCTTCCATCCTCACGCCTACGCCCCTCCATGGGCTTCGCGCTCCGCTTGCGGGGTCAAGTCGGAACAATTTTCATCGTGCGATATCCTGCTTGTAGCGTTCCGCGTATACCTGCATGACCATGAAAACGACGTTCGGGATCATCATGATGGTGATCATCCCCCAAAATCCGACTATCCTCCAGCCATGTAAGGCAGCGCCCAAAGCGATACCCAGCATTGAGAGCAGTACCTGCAACCCCCCGACCTTCCTTTGTCCCTTCATTCGAGTTCCTTGAGATGACTCGTACATCATTTTTTTCGGTTACAGCCTACATATCGACCCAAGCGCAACAGCTAATCGCGGGTTAGGCCAAATGGGATTCACTTGCTGAGAAATGTCAGAGCGGTGCGGGCAAACTTTTCCGGCTGGTCAAGCATTACGAAGTGAAAACTGCCGTCAATGCGCTTTAACCGGATGTCGCGTGCTGAGGTATAGGCCTGATGGAACATCGCATCCACGCTGGATGAAGGCACGCCATACATTGGGTCATATGCGTACACGACCTCCACCGGCACGGTGATGCGGCTGAGTTCAGGTCGCAAATCGGTGACCATCAATTCATAGACAGCATCGGCCACCGTTCTGCGATCCGAGCGGATACTGTCAGCGACCAAACCTGGCCTAAACGCTTCATTTTTAACAAGCCGAGCGATGGATGCAGTTTGCATGGCTTCGTTTTGCTCAGCAGATGCAGCCATTAGCGAATCACGCATCACAGCAGCAGGCGCTGTAGCAGTTTCGGTGGTGGCCGAAGGGTCGACTAACAAGCTGTAAAAGGGAAGCGCATCAACGATCAGCAATCGGCCCACCTGATCGGGATGGCGAGCTCCAAGCATCAAAGCTGCCTCTCCTCCCAGAGAGTGGCCGATGATCACCGGTGCTTGGATCCGCTGAGAGTGGATGTAGTCAGCGATCTCTTCGACCGCAGGAGCAATGACTTTCCCCTTGGTTTCGGATACGGCAGGCGACCCGGCGAAACCTGCCAGCTCAACCAGGTGAAGGCGATAGCTTTGCCTTAATTTGGGGACTAGGTCATCCCATACCTTTCGAGACGATGCCAGGCCTGGGATCAATACGACGTCCTTGCCGGAACCTTCAACCTGCACAGAAATTCGCTGCAGGCTGGAATGCTCTGCTGGCTGGGACGATAGGCCTGCTGATGCCATTACCGGCCCTGTCATCAACGAAAGCGTGGTTCCAACCATCGCCATGATTCTTCCAACGCGCATCAGACCCGCCCTTCTACGCAAAGCACTGCAAATTTTGCAGAACAATCACCTTTGAAAATAGTCGGCGTCATAGTCTCTCCTTGACCGTTGGCAAACGGACAGTATAAGGGCTTCAAAGCGCGGTGAAACCAGTAATCCGAGGTTCAGCTTGAGCCAAGGGGTGAAAAAAGTAGGCGTCCGCCCAACGCACCTTGCGTGAGCTGGGTCGGAATCCACTGACAGGTAGCAGCCCGTCCTTAGTGGCCTCGTTGCAGCACCGGCACCCTAGCGCGCCTGCGCTGCTTGTTGACGGGAATACGTTGCAGCACACTAAGCCTCCATCGTAAGGAGACGACCTCGCATGAAGGATACGCCTAGCATCCCCCTGATTATCCTCGATGTTCAGGATGCTATCGATCAACCTGTTTGGAATGGTAAAAGCCACCCTGGCTATTTGTCAGTTATCCAACGCCTTCTTCGGCACTGGCGATCCAGTGGCTGGCCTGTCCTTCATGTGAAGCATGATGAAGAAAATCCCACCTCCAGCTATTACGTTCATGGCCCTTGGAATGGGATCAAGAAAGAAGTGGCACCGGTAGAGGGCGAGATTGTCATTATCAAGCATGAGAACTGCGCATTCATAGGAACCCAATTGGATGCCATTCTCAAAAATATGCAAGTAAAACGCATTGTTTTGACGGGCGTTGTGGTTCACAACAGCATGGATGCCACTATCCGGGCCGGGAAAGCGCTTGGGTACGAAATTATTCTTCCTGCGGATGCCACGACTGCTGTACCCGTAACCGGGCCGCAAGGAACGTGTTGGGACGCCTTAACCGTTTATGAGCTGGCCTTGGCCATACTGGGCACTGAATATGCCCAAGTCATGTCATCAGAGGATGTGCTCGCTCAGCTCCGCCTATGAAGCAGCGTCAGGCCTCCACTGATGCGGTAGCAAGCGCCCGACTTCACTGGCCCGCTGCGTCGGCAGCCGCATCAGAACGTCCTTTGAACAAGTTGTCCCCCAGACGGGACTCCAGTTGACGCACTGAGTAACTAACCGCTGACTGTGTAACACGAAGCTTGGCCGCCGCACGGGTAAAATGTCTTTCCTGCGCCACTGCTAGAAATACGACGAGGTCGCTGAATTTGTCGCGGGCCATTGAAGCCGGCTAATGCAGATCCCAAAATTGTGGACTCTCTGCGATGTTCGTCAACTTCAAGGCACCGTCGTCGCTAGACTGCACAGAAGCGTAGCGCCTGACACAGTGTTGTCGAGAATGCACCAATTGGGTGGATGGATAGCGCTGTACAAGCCCGGCGCATCCTGCACCGGGCATCAGCCATCATTTTTCGAGTGTTGCCGCCTGGTTGCCACCTTCTTCAGCAATTGCAGAAAGCTTATCGTCCGCTGCTTTTTCCTCGGCCAAGGTATCGCCCAGCAACGACACTGCTTCCTTCATTCCCAGGTGCTTGGCCATGGCGATCAGCGTTCCGTAGCTGGCGATCTCGTAGTGCTCCACCTTCTGGCAAGCCCCGATCAACGCTGCATCGAGCACCGCGCCTTTTTCGATTTCATCGAGTAGCTCCTTGCTCTCCTCGACCAGCCCTTCCATCGCAACGCACTTCATCCGCTTGAGCTTCAAGCCTGCCGACTCCACCAGTTGGTCGATGCGCTCGATCTGACCCTGGGTTTCGGCCAGGTGGGACGTGAAGGCGTCGGCCAACAATGGATTGGTGGCGGCCCTGGCCAACCGAGGCAGCGCCTTGGTGATCTGCTTTTCTGCGCTATACACGTCAGACAGTTCGTGGATAAACAGGTCTTCAACAGTTTTCCGTGCAGCCATTGGTTATCTCCTAGACGGTAGTGATCAGTGCAGGGTGTTACTCAGAAAAGTTTCTGGCCGCTCGACTTCCGGCGCATCGCCGGGAAGGTCGTTCGGTAGAAGCGAGCCGACTCCGAAGGTCATTACGGCCATGCGTACACGGAGAGCTCGACAGGCCAAGCGGGACTCAGCTTCAAATTCGGCCAACGCTTGACTCATGAGGTGCTCAACGCCAACCAGGCGATGTGGCGAGGCTTTCTTGCGCAGAGTGTTCATGAAGCCTCCGGCAGCTCAGTCTTTGCCATTGATCAAGCCGGAGCCAAGATCCGCTCCGGTGACCGGGTTGGTGGTTGGATCGGACATCGTCCGAAGCTTCATCGCCTCGACCGTTTCAGCCTCGGCAGGAGTCAGCGTCACCGAAGCGGTGCCATCTCCCCCATCAACAGCTGCGGATGGATTTTCCACGTACTCCCACTCGCTGCCCTCGTTCCAAGGGCCGCGCACATTGGGCTCACCGGACATGTTGAAATACTTGTTGGTGAACTCCGGCATGCCGGGGAGCTTGCCTTGGGGGAAGTTCGGCTGAATGGCGTGAAGCGCCTTCTCAAAGGAAAGCTGATGGGCGATCTCTCGCGTCATGAGGAAGCCCAGCGCCTCTTTCACGCCTGGGTCATCAGTCACGTTCATCAGACGCTCGTAGACGATCTTGGCCCGCGCTTCAGCGGCGATGTTCGAACGAAAATCTGCTGTTGGCTCGCCTATGGTATCGACATAGGCAGCGCTCCAAGGGACGCCAGCCGAATTGGTGAGCGGAGCGCCGGCACCGTACAAGATGCTGGTGATATGGGAGTCGTTGCCCGCACCATTGATCGCTCGATACAATTCACCCTCCTCTTCTACGCCCTCTGCAAGGCGACCTTTGGCCCCTTTGTTGAGCATGACGATGATGGAGCCGACGATCTCCAGGTGACTGAGCTCCTCGGTCGCGATGTCCATGAGCAGGTCTTTACGCCCCGGATCGTCTTCCGCCAACGCTTGAGTGAAATAACGGCTAGCAGCCGCCAGTTCACCTTGAGCACCACCGAATTGTTCGAGCAACAGGTTCGCCAGACCTGGATTGGGCTGCGCTACTCGCACGGTATATTGCAAGCGCTTGTTATGGATAAACATGGCTATCTCCTCGCGGCTAGTCGAACGCCCATAATTATTTGTGAATGTCGTCTATGGCTGGGAGTGAGCTCCGTCTTACATCGTGCTAACCAACGCTCAACATTCAGGACGGGCGGCCACGCAGAAATAGTTCAAAGTGATTTTCCATGCAAATAAAAATAAATAGACTCCAATAGTTAGTGCGCAACACCATTCATCGTCTGAAACGAATAGTTCCTAAAGGACGGTTTCCCAATAATTCCCTCACAAAGGATATTTGACCATGGCGACTCCAACCGAGAACTTACTGGATTGGCTGCGTGATGCTCACGCAATGGAACAGCAAGCTGAGACAATGCTGAAGGGGCAAGCAGAGCGACTTGAGCACTATCCCAAACTTCGCGAGCGAATTGTTCAGCACATTGCAGAAACCGAAGGACAGCAGCGTCGGCTAGTGGAGTGCATCGAGCGCCTTGGCGGAAGCACATCGAAACTGAAAGACATGGCCGGCAAACTCATGGCGTTTGGCCAAGCTGTTGACGGCATGGCGATGAGCGACGAAGTGGTCAAGGGCGCCATGGCTGGCTACGTGTTCGAGAATGTAGAGATCGCTTCCTACACGGTGCTCGTAGAAGCGGCTACATTCGCGGGCGACGAGCTGACGGCAGATGCGTGCCGTTCGATCCTGAAAGAAGAGATCGCCATGGCGAAATGGCTGGGTGAGCATTTGCCAGAAATCACACAAGCCTTCCTTTCTCGTTCTGCAAATCCGGATGTTGAAGCGAAACGCTGATTTCGAAAAGGCCGTATCGCGTTGATACGGCTCATTACTTTCCGTTGGGCCTCCAATCGATATGAAAGACTTTTCCGATATCAACTGCTGCCATTCCCGCCTTAAAGGGCCGCTATGGAAGACGTTGAGCTTTAGCGTCTTACACTTCTCGATAGCCTTTACCGTCGCCTACCTACTCACCGGCTCTGTATTGACGGGCGGACTGATTGCGATCATTGAGCCGGCTCGTAATACCGTTGCCTTTTATTTCCACGAAAAGGTGTGGCAACGTCTTCAGAGCTAATAATTAACAACTTTACTGCGCGGATCACTGGCAATCCTTCTGGCCCGTCCTACACCCCAGGCCAGTGCACGGGTCATCGATTCTCCTGGCCTAGCATCAAATGCTTCTTCGTGGAGTGGCATCCCAGTGGCCGCATAGACGCCGATAAAAACCTGGGTAGCCCCGGTTCGCGACAATCTCGTCTGTACGTCAATAACCGTTCCGTTGTCCAGTGTCTCATCATGGCTACGATGGGGAAGCACAGGGTCAGCCCACTTCCAGAAAACATCACCACGTATTCGCATGTCAGCCATCCTATGACTTTAGTATCATTTAGACATCACCTGACCTTAGCGGAGCAGCCCATCAACGCGAGCGCCAATTTCCGACAACGACGCTTTTCGGACAGCCGGTAACGGTCGCCCAACTCTTCAACGTGCCATCGAGCTCCGAGCGGAAGTCGTAATGCAGCCGTGTGGCGTCATGCTTCTGGACGCAGAATTGTAAGGCCTGAATCTTCCTGCTCGACTGCTTACGATTTCCAGACGGCTCCGGTGACGCGTCGAAATCTCGCATCCGGTTGTATTTCTCAAGGCTGGAGACATGGTTAGTGGATGGCGCATCGGGCTCGATGACGGCCTTGCCCAAAATCACCTCAACGAGCGTGGCCAGGGTTTTACGCTGAGCCTTGGCTTCAGCACTGAGGATCTGTACGGCCATGGTTTCACGCAGATCTGGGAGTGCTTCGCCAGCCTCCAATGCCTCCGCTTCTGTAAGCACTTGTACCTGCGAAAGCGCCTCAGGATGTGAGGCAGCGAACACCATGTATGCCAACATCGTGTCGTCCATCGCCACGCCCCTCGTTTAATCGGCCTGGCTCTTGTGGCACGGGCTCAGATCGTTCTGATACCGGTGTGGTCAGGAATGTTCAGCTTGAAATGTGGGCGTCGCGAATGAGTTTTAAGTACCACCGGACTTGTTCGGCTGAACTTTGCCATCTGTCATGGCTTCCCCTGCATACCTATCACGGAAAAACGCCTGCAGGAGCTGACCTTATGAGAGCACTGACCTACCACGGAGCACACGACGTCAGGGTCGATAACGTCCCCGATCCCATCATTGAGCAGGAAGACGACATTATCCTCAGGGTCACCGCCACAGCCATTTGCGGCTCTGACCTGCACCTTTATCGAGGCAAAATTCCAGAAACCGAAGCGGGTGATATCTTCGGCCATGAGTTCATGGGCATCGTCGAAGATACTGGCAGTGCCGTCACCAATCTGCAGATCGGCGACCGCGTAGTGATTCCCTTCGTGATCGCGTGCGGCAGCTGTTTCTTCTGCCAGCACGACCTGTTCGCTGCCTGTGAAACCACCAACACAGGTCGTGGTGCGATCATCAACAAGAAGGGAATTCCCCCAGGCGCCGCGCTGTTTGGATATAGCCATCTCTATGGCGGTATCCCTGGCGGCCAGGCGGATTACGTGAGGGTGCCCAAGGGCAACGTCGGCCCGTTCAAAGTGCCCACCGCGCTGGCCGACGACAAGGTGCTATTCCTCTCGGACATCCTGCCGACCGCTTGGCAGGCGGTCATCAATGCCGAAATAGGCCAAGGGTCATCGGTGGCGATCTACGGCGCCGGGCCGGTGGGCTTGCTGAGCGCCGCCTGTGCGCGAATGCTCGGCGCTCAGACCATCTTCATGGTCGACGACAACGATTATCGCCTGGCCTACGCACGAGAGGCCTACGGGGTCATACCGATCAACTTCGAGCAAGACGACGATCCCGCCGACAGCATCATCCGCCAGACGCCAGGCATGCGCGGCGTCGATGCGGTGATCGATGCGGTCGGTTTCGAGGCGAAAGGCAGCACTGCCGAAACGGTGATGACGGCGCTGAAGATCGAAGGCAGCAGTGGCAAGGCGCTGCGCCAGAGCATTGCTGCAGTGCGTCGCGGCGGAGTTGTCAGTGTGCCGGGGGTATACGCCGGCTTCATCCACGCCTTCATGTTCGGCGATGCCTTCGACAAGGGGCTCACCTTCAAGATGGGCCAGACCCATGTGCAGAAATACTTGCCTGAACTTCTTGAACACATCGAAGCAGGTCGCCTGCAACCAGAGCTGATCGTCACCCACCGCCTGGCCCTCGAAGAAGCGGCCATGGGCTACAAGATGTTCGATCAGAAGCAGGACAACTGCCGCAAGGTCATCCTCGTGCCAGGCGCGGCAGCGGGCACCTTGGGCCCTGACTTCGTGTAAAGGAGGCAAGCACATGAACGGTATCGCCAGCTACTCCTGGATTGCCGTCGCGGCAATCCTCTTGCTCATCGATCTGTGGGCCATCGTCAGCGTGTTCCGGAGCGACAAGTCAGATGCAGTCAAAGCGGCCTGGGCCCTGCTGATCGTCGCCCTACCGCTGGTTGGCCTGGGTATCCGGGGCGTTGCTGGCCCACGCGGTATCAAGCGAGGTACTGGGCCCACTTCCGACGAGCACAGCAAAGGCTGACATTTCCGAGCTCCACTTACAGGGGTTTCAACATGATCGATCAAGCGACAGGCATGAAACCAGGCGAACGCTATCGCGTGGAAAACGTGGAGCGCGCTCATCAGTTCCCCGGCTTCTTTCAAGACGGGAAGTATTATCTCGGCCCTGAGCTTCTCACCGCCGTGGGATGGCTTGAAGGCACACAATTCATCTACGACAGCCTGGATGCCGAAGGTGAGCCCGTGTTTGCTAACCGGGAGGCGGGAATCATCGAAGGGCTGACTTTAACCCTGGTAGATGGCACCGCTCTGGGACTTTGCCGAGTCGAGGCCAGCGAAACCCTTGCTAACTTTGACGCCAGTACGTCGGGCACAAATGATGGAGCACTTGGCGATAGTTACCCGATCAAGGGCCCGCTTCGCGGCAAAGTCGTGGTGATCACTGGGGCTTCAAGCGGTATAGGTCGCGCCGCTGCGCACGCCTTTGCGTGCAAAGGTGCTCGCCTGGTACTCGCAGCACGCGACGAAGAGGCGTTATTCGACGTCCTGGATGAATGCACCGATTGCGGTACCGACGCCATAGCGATTATGACGGACGTCACCCGCAACGATCATGTTCAAGCGCTCGCCGAGCAGGCTGCAGAATTTGGCCATGGACGGATCGATATCTGGATCAACAATGCCGGGGTCGGCGCGGTCGGCAATTTCGAAGAAACGCCATTGGAGGCGCACGAGCAGGTCATCCAGACTGACCTGATCGGTTACCTGCGAGGTGCCTACGTCGCCCTTCCCTTCTTAAAGGCACAGGGCAGCGGTATTCTGATCAACACGCTGTCGCTGGGCAGCTGGGTGGCCCAGCCCTACGCCGCCGCTTATTCGGCGAGCAAATTCGGCTTGCGTGGACTGACCGAGGCATTGCGAGGCGAGCTGACTGG
>NZ_BCBJ01000084.1:0-33197 GCF_001320605.1 Pseudomonas sp. NBRC 111133
CATGAACGCCGGGGTCTCCACGGTGCCACGAGGGAAGGTGATGCGACCACGACGGGCCTTGCCGTCGGTGGCCAGCAGTTCGAAGGACATTCGACAGGTGCGACTCATGCTTGATCCTCGGGGCCGCGCGGCGCCGGATTGCGGGTGATGAACATGGCATCACCGTAACTGAAGAAGCGGTACCCGTTCTCGACCGCCGCCGCGTAGGCAGCCATGGTCTCGGGGTAGCCGGCGAATGCCGAGACCAGCATCAGCAGCGTGGACTCCGGCAGGTGGAAGTTAGTGACCAGGGCGTCAACCACATGGAACGGCCGGCCCGGGTAGATGAAGATATCGGTGTCGCCGCTGAACGCCTTGAGCACGCCGTCACGCGCCGCGCTTTCCAGCGAACGCACACTGGTGGTGCCAACCGCGATCACCCGGCCGCCACGTGCGCGGCAGGCCTCGATGGCATCGACCACATCCTGGCCCACTTCGAGCCACTCTTTATGCATGTGGTGGTCTTCGATCTTGTCGACCCGCACCGGCTGGAAGGTACCCGCGCCCACGTGCAGGGTCACGAAGGCCCGCTCCACGCCTTTGGCGCCGATCTTTTCCAGCAGCGCCTCGTCGAAGTGCAGGCCCGCTGTGGGCGCTGCAACCGCACCGGCACGCTGGGCATACACGGTCTGGTAACGCTCACGGTCGGCACCCTCGTCCGGGCGGTCGATATAGGGCGGCAGCGGCATATGGCCGACGCGGTCGAGCAGTGGCAGCACCTCTTCGGTGAAACGCAGCTCGAACAGCGTGTCATGGCGCGCGACCATTTCGGCCTCGCCACCGCCATCGATGAGGATGACCGCGCCTTCTTTCGGCGCCTTGCTGGCACGTACATGGGCCAGCACCCGGTGGCTGTCGAGCACGCGCTCGACCAGCACTTCCAGCTTGCCGCCGGAGGCTTTCTGGCCAAACAACCGCGCCGGGATCACCCGAGTGTTGTTGAACACCATCAGGTCGCCGGGGCGCAGGTGGTCGAGCAAGTCGGGGAATTGCCGGTGCGACAGCGCGCCGGTTGGCCCATCGAGCACCAGCAGACGGCTGCCATGGCGCTCTGCCAACGGGTGGCGGGCGATCAGGGAATCAGGGAGTTCGAAGGAGAAATCGGCGACGCGCATGATGATGTTCGGTTCGGCAGGGCCAGGAAGTTTAGCCCAATGTGTGAAAATTGACCATGAAAGCCGATTGACCGACTAGCGGCAGCTCTCTATACTGCGCGCCACACGCCCTGATGGCGGAATTGGTAGACGCGGCGGATTCAAAATCCGTTTTCGAAAGGAGTGGGAGTTCGAGTCTCCCTCGGGGCACCAAGATCCGGAAAAAACCGACCTTATGGTCGGTTTTTTTTCGCCTGTTGATCGGCCATCAGCACAGCCGCCCTTCCTTCACCCAACAGAGGTTACACATAACGTAACTTTCTGTGCACCCTAACCGTTAGGGATCATGGTTGCCGCCCGCTCACGCTAGCCAGTATGAGTGGATGCAACGTCAGCATGAAGCTGTAGGCCAAGCGCTCTGGTCACCTTCAGGATGGTGGCGAAGCTTGGGTTCCCCTCGCCGGACAACGCCTTGTACAGGCTTTCACGCCCAAGCCCGGTATCACGGGCCAACTGAGCCATGCCTTTTGCACGCGCAATGGTGCCGAGCGCCTTGGCGATAAAAGCCGCATCATCACCCGCCTCTTCAATGCAAGCTTCGAGGTAAAGCGCCATGTCCTCGTCCGTCTTGAGGTGTTCGGCACTGTCCCATTTTTTCAACTTGACGTTACCCATGGGTACCTCCTAAAGCCGTCGTGCAATGTCGAGGGCGGTTTTGATGTCTTTTGATTGAGTGGACTTATCGCCACCCGCCAGCAGGATCACGATATCCTGGCCCATAGTGAATACGCATCTCGGAGACGCCCTCACCCACAGCTTGGCAATCACCGAAATTCCCTGCTTCGGCACGGTCGATGCGCGCCTGGATGCGCATCGCAGATCGCTTATAGCTAAGCTTGGAAAACCAAGCATCGAAATCATCGGTTGTGAGGATGGTCTTCACGGCTCAAATGTATTCCATGGGATACACAGTATGGGCCGACCATCCCCGTAGCGCAATCAACGAACGTTGCCAATCATGACCAAACCACCCCAACCTGTGCGTGCGTAGGCCTCAGAAATCCGCCCGCAGGGTAACGGTGTAATTACGCGGATCCCCGTAGTAGTTCGCCGCATACAGCCAACCGATGCTGGAGAAGTACTTCTTGTCGAACAGGTTGTTGCCGTTCAACGACACGCTGAAGTTTTTGTTGATCTGGTAAGCCACCCGAGCGTTCCAGATCGCATAACCGGCCTGTTCGATCTTCCCTACCCCGTCTGTCCCACCAAAGTTACCGTGGTAGTTGCGGCTCTGGATGTTGGCGCCAGCGCCAACGGTCCATGGGTCCAGTTCGCCAGGCAGGTTGTAGTCCGCCCAGAAGCGCAGCAGATGCTTGGGTGTGTAGGTGTTGAAGGTGCCTCCGGCCTGCGACTCGCCATCGGCCGGGTCGTTGCGGTACTCGGTGTGGGTGTAGGTGTAGCCGGCAAACAGCTGCATGCGGTCCAGCACTTCACCGCTGATCTCCGCATCGAAGCCCTGGGTGCGCACTTTGCCGCCGGCCACGTAGCAGTTTTCGCCACCGTCAGTACCGCACTCGGCGGCCTGGGCGCGGTTCTGCTGGTCTACCTGGAACAGCGCGAAGCTGGTATTCACGCGACCGTCGAACAGCTCACCTTTCAGGCCCAGCTCATAGTTGGCGCCTTCGATGGGCTTGAGCGGGGCGTTGTCCACGCTCAGCTCGGTCTGCGGCTTGAAGATGTCGGCGTAGCTCACGTAGGCCGACCACTGGTCGTTCAACGCGTAGATCAGGCCGCCATAAGGCGTGAACTCGCCACTTTCACGCGAGTGGGCCGGGGTTGGCGACACGCCATTGAAACGGTGCAGTTCATAGTCGTAGGTGTAGTTGCTGGTGCGCCCGCCCACTACCAGAGTCACAGGGTCGGCCAGCTTGTAGCGCGTGACCGCGTAAAGCCCGTTCTGGCGGATCTTGCCCTTGGAAGTGCCGGGGTAGGTGTTTGTAGTGCCGTTGCCCAGCAGTTGATCCTGGGTCGGGCGCTGTGGCGAGATAGGGTCGTAAATGTTCATCGGGCCCAGGTTCAGGAAACCGCCTTGCAGGTCGTCGGTCTGCAGGTCACTGGCGTTGGCGCCCACCACCACCTCGTGCTCCCGGCCAAAGGCACGCCACTTGCCGGTCAGGTTGATGTCCGCGCCCTTGTTGATGTTCTCGAAGTCGTACATGTAGGCACGCGAGCGCATGCCGTCGCCGGTGGCCGGGTCCACAGCGCCACGGCCGAAGCTGTAGAGGATGTAGTTGGTTTCGCGCATGTAGCTGCCAGAAGCCTTCAGGCGCCAGTCTTCGTTGAAGTCGTGGGTGACGTCGGCAAAGTAGGTGGTCTGCTTGTTGTCCCACGTGTTCCAGTCAGCACCGGTGTAGGTGGAACGGCTGACGTTCAAGGCGCTGCCATCCTTGTTGCGTGGCAGGCCGCTGAAGAACGGCGTTGAATGCAGGTCTTCAACACTGGCGCCCGCCGCTACCGTCGTCGCGTCGCTGAGGTCGTATTCAAGGATGCCGTAGAGCACGTTCTTGCGGCTTTCGGCAGTGTCGTAGAAATAGTTCTGGTCTTCGTGCCCGGCCACCACACGGCCACGAAGCGAGCCGTCGGCATTGAGCGGGGCGCCGGCATCGACGGTCTGACGATAGGTGTCCCAGGAGCCGGCGCTGGCAGTCACTGACAAGAACGGCTCGGCTTTCGGGCGTTTGCGCACCAGGTTGATGGCTGCGCCGGGGTTGCCGCTGCCTTGCAACAGGCCGTTGGCCCCGCGCAGGATTTCGACGCGGTCGTACAGCAGCGTGTCGGACGTGAAGCTGCTGCCGATAGCGTAATAGCGGCGGTCGAGTGGCACGCCGTCGTACTGGATGGTTTCCACCTCGAAACCACGGGAATAGATGTACTTGCCGCCGGACGGACTTTGCAGGGTGGTAATGCCCGTGGTCTTTTCCAGCACTTCATCCAGGGTATCGAGGCGCTGGTCATCCATGGCCTTGCGCGTGACCACGCTGACCGATTGTGGAATGTCCTTGAGGCGGTGGGTGCCCTTGCCAATGGTGACGGCGTTGGCGGTGTAGCTGCCTGAGCCCTCGGTGGTTGCGTCATCCTGGACACCATTGATGTTCAGCGGCTCCAGGTTCAAGGCGGCGCCGCCAGACGCTGCACTCAGGGGAACGGGTTGCAAGCCATAGACGTTGTTGCCCCGGCGCACGGCCTGCAAGCCGGTGCCGGCCAACAGGTGCTGCAAGCCTTCTTCGACACCATACTGGCCCTGCAACCCCGGGCTGGAGAGGCCACGGGTCAGCTCCGAGGTGTATTGCAGGGTAAACCCTCCTTCACTGGCAAACCGGGCAAGCACCTGAGCCAGGGAGCCAGACGCGATGCTGTAGGCCTGCGGCGCCTGCACAGGCGCAGCCAGGGCGTGCACGCCAACACCTTGCAGGGCGATGGCCAGGGCGCTCAGGGCGAGTATCCGACGATAGCTGGGCACGCGTGGTTGAACCATGGCGAGGCCGGTCGTGGCGACCGGTGAAGAAGAGCGGATCATTGAGAAGTTGTCCCTATTGTGTGTGGCAGTTCCACAGATAAGGACTGACGAGTTTCAAAAACGGGCCAATTCTCATTAACGTTTGCTGACAGTCACCCAGTAGCGGGTGCGGTAATCCACCTGCACCGCCAATGTGGCTGGCAGCGCGGCCAAAATGGCGTCAGTGTTTTTCAGCTGGAAAGCTCCGCTGATCAACAGATGCCCAACTTCAGGCTGGCAGCGTAGCCAGCCCGGTCGGTAGCGCCCCAGCTCGCTGAGGAATTCGCGCAGAGGCATCTCGTCGACCACAAGCTGGCCACGGGTCCACTGGCTGTCCTGCTCACGGGCTGCGACCAAGGCACCCTGCCCCGAGGCATCGAAGGTCAGCTGCTGGCCGGCCTCAAGGATTTGCACTGGCCCACGGGCAGGTGTCACCCGTACCGCCCCTTGGAACACGGCCAGTTGTGTCGTACCTTCGCGCTGGCGGACCATGAAGCGCGTACCCAGAGCCTCCATCAGGCCTTGCCCGGTAGCAACACGCAGTGGCCGGTAAACAGTGCTGTGGGCATCCGGCCCGCTGTCGACCAGCACCTCGCCACGGCGCAGGCTGATCAGCCGTTGATGCGCGTCGAAGTCCACGTCCACGGCGGTATCGGTGTTCATGTCCAGCAACGTGCCGTCAGCCAAGGTCATCTGTTCATGCTGACCAACGTCCGTGGCATAAGCCGTCTGCGGCACAAGCTGGCGATAACCCAAATAACCGAGCGGCGCGACGATGGCCAGTGCCAGCATCTGCTTCATCACCTGCCGGCGTTCACGGTTCAAGGTACCCATGGCCAGTTGCTGCGGCAGCATGCCCAACCGGGCCTGCACCCGAAGCGCCTTCTGCCAGGCCCGCTCATGCTCGGGCGCCGCCGCGCGCCAGCGGCTACAGGCAGCGCGCTGGGCCGGGCTGACGGCTTCGTCGAGCATCAGCATGTGCCAGTTGGCGGCTTGCCGGGCCACTTCCGGCGTGATGCGGGGTTGCTGGCTGGGCATCAGAAGTCTTCGTCGAACAGGATGCAAGCTTGTAGGGCATTGGCCATGTGCCGCTTGACCGTGCGCTCGCCAATGCCCAGGCGGCGGGCTACTTCGATGTAGGTCAGGCCCTCCAGTTGCACCAGCAGGAACACCGAGCGCACCACCGGCTTGAAGGTGTCGAGCAGTGCGTCCAGTTGCTGCAGGGTTTCGCGCATTTCCCACTGTTCTTCGGCAGACAGCGCGAACAACTCCGGCAATTGCGCGAGCATGTCCAGGTAGGCGCGCTCCAGTGACTGGCGGCGGAAATGGTCATGGACCAGCCGCCGGCTCACCGTTGCCAGGTAGGCCCGGGGGCGCTGCAGGCTCAGGCTGGCACCCGCCTTCTGCTGGGCCTGAAGGATCCGCAAGAAGGTGTCCTGAGCCAGGTCGGCGGCTTGTGCCGAACAGCCCAGCCGGCGGTATAGCCACTGCTTGAGCCATCCATTGTGCTCGGCATAGACCTGACTCAGATCGTCGTTAATCACGGGTATCCCTCCGGGCGAGGATGGCACCTTAGATGATAACGATTATCAGATCAATTATTCCTGTGCTGGCCCTATCGCCGTGACAAGTAAAAATTGACGGCACCCTAATGACTGCGGGGCCTCCAGCCATGCATGAAGCCTATTAGCCATGCTGTCTCCTACTACTTAAGCTGTCATTCATCGGATATATGCCGAAAGTATTGATAGCGTAATGGCACTTCGCCATAGTTGCGCTCCCTTTTCACCACGCACCGTGTGACCCATGAAAACAATCGCGCCCTGCATGGCGGCAATGATGCTGCTCAGTGGGTGCAACGGAGTGCCAACCTCGTACGTTTCCGATCCCGTCTACAGCCAGGCTTTCGTGGTCACCTCCGGTGCCCCGCTGCCCATGTTGCTGATGGCCAGTGCCATCCAGTGGAACGAGGATTACGCCGTAACCGCCAAACACACCCCCTTCCTGCGCAACGTGGTCCACGAGGGCCTCGGTGATGTGGTGTTCTTCAAGCACAAGGCCAGCAACGTGCCGGATTGGCGCCAGTATGTGCCTGGCGAAGCCGTGACGGCGGTGGGTTTCAACAGTTTCATGATGCCGATGCAGGGCAAGGGCCATGCGCTGCCGTCGCTGGTGCGGCTTGAAGGCACGCCAGGCAGCGTCTTCTATTCGGTGCACGACGGCCCGATCACCAAGGGCATGTCGGGCGGGCCTGTGTTCGCCGATGACGGCAAGGTGGTCGGCATCAATGTGGCCATCATCCCCACCAGCGAGATCGATGCCGGCAAGCGCCCGGACCTGGCTGGCAAGGAGCGGATCAGCGTGTTCATGTCGTTCAACGAGATCGACAAGGAATGGCGACGCTTTCAGTACCTGACGGCGCACAAGGGCAAGCCTCAGGCACCGGCTTCGGTCAAAGGCTATGTGGCGGTTGCTGCCAAGCCTTGAGCGGGTCGGGTTTTGTGGATGGAAAGCGGCTTATGATGTGAGGCTGATTGCCTCTTCGTGGGTAAACCCGCTCCTACAGGACCTGCGCAGGTCCTGTAGGAGCGGGTTTACCCGCGAGAGGCCCTGACAACCTGCGCAAGAAGGACCTGCCATGCACCTGACCCACCGCCCCGTCCAGCCAGACGACATCCCCGTCATCTGCAGCTTCCCGCAAAGCCCGGACGAACTGTTCTACCTGTTCCCCAAAGCCACCTACCCCCTCACCCCTGCCCAGTTGAGCGATGCCATCGCCCAGCGCAGCGGCTCCACGGTAGTGGAAGGCAACGGCAAGATCTTGGCCTTCGCCAACTTCTACAAGGCTGAACATGACGGAGTGTGCACCCTGGGCAACGTGGTCGTAGCGCCCAACGCCCGGGGTCACGGTTTAGCACGCTACCTGATTACCACCATGATCGCCCTCGCCCGCCAGCAATACACAGCCAGCGAAGTATGGGTGTCATGCTTCAATCACAACACCGCAGGTTTGCTGCTTTATCCGCAGTTGGGCTTTGTGCCGTTTGGAATCGAGGAACGGCAGGGGTGGGATGGCACGCGGGTGGCGCTGGTAAAGATGAAGCAGGTGCTGATTCAACCCGTTTGAATCAACGGGCTACCGCATGGGGCTGCACGAGAAGGTCTACCCCCAAGGCTCGAATGACCTTCAACACAGTGTCAAAACGAGGCTTTGCGCCTGGGCTGAGCGCCTTGTAGAGGCTTTCTCTGCCCAAACCACTCTCCGTGGCTATGTGTGTCATGCCTCGTGCACGCGCGATATGGCCGAGCGCTCGAATGATCTCTTCGGTATCGCCATCTGATAGCACCTGGCTAAGGTACTCACTGATGGCCTCATCGCTACTCAACAAAGCTGCCATATCAAACGGAATCAGTTTTTCGCTCATATCATCTCCTTCAGCAGCTTTCTTGATTTGAGAATATCGGCGACTTGAGTGGACTTGTCGCCGCCAACCAGCAGCAGAACCAATCTGTGCCCCTTTTGCGTGAAATAGACGCGATAGCCTGCACCTACGTCGATGCGAAGCTCACCTAGACCGCCTCCAAGCCACTTGAAGTCACCAAGGTTGCCTATCGCAACTCGCTCCAGCCTGCGACCTATCGCAAGCTTGGCTTTCAAATCCCTCAAGCTGGATAGCCAAACTGCAAAGCTCTCCGTCTGTTCAACAAGATACATCAAGTGGTGCCCCATCGTATCCGTATGGATACGCCCATTCAAGTGCTGAAGCGGACCACTTTGGCTGTGTTCAATTGCATTGGGAATTCAGGCACATCCCATGACGTCGTCAGATTTTTCGCGTCGCTGCAGTCGCAAAATCCCTTGCAACAATCAGCATTCGAACCTTCGAGGCCCCTCGACGTCCGATCCAGCATGCCCCCGCTTAGAGGTGCCCCCGCGTGAAAGACATCATCACCCGCAAGTTCCGCCTGGTCGTGAAGACCATCGGCTACATCGGCTGGTCGCTGTTCTGGCTGCTGATCTGGGATGTGCTGGTCACCATCGATTTCATGCTGTTCTTCAACAGCAAGTTCACCCTGCCGCTGATCCCCCTGACCTTGCTGGGCTCGGCGCTGGTAGTGCTGGTGAGTTTTCGCAACAGCAGCGCCTACAACCGTTGGTGGGAAGCTCGCACGTTGTGGGGGGCGCTGGTGAACAGTTCGCGTAGCTTCGCAAGGCAGACGCTAAACCTGATCGATGACCCGGCTGATGGCCTGAACCCGGTCAAGGCCACCCTGCTGCGCCGGCACATCGCCTATGTGAACTGCCTGGCTGCACACTTGAAGGGTGAGAGCTGCCCGGATGAACTGATGGCCTTCATCCCGCCGGCAGAGTTCGAACGGCGCAACCGCTCGAACAACTTTGCCAATGACATTCTCGGTGGCTCGGCGGCCTTGCTGGCGCGGGAATACCAGGCCGGGCGGCTGGACAGCATTCGCCTGGCGCGGCTGGAATCGACGCTGGTGGACCTGTCCAATGCCCAAGGCGGTATGGAGCGCATCGCCAATACACCGCTGCCCTACCCTTACGTGTATTTTCCGCGACTGTTCATCACCCTGTTCTGCCTGATCGTGCCAGTAGGGCTGGTGGAGTCGCTGGGCTGGTTCACGCCGCTGGCTTCGACCGTGGTGGGGTTCATGTTGCTGGCCATCGAGCGGATCGGCACGGATTTGCAGAGCCCGTTCAAGTTCAGTGAGCACCAGATCCAGATGGACACCATTTGCGAGACGATCGAGCGGAACCTGGAGTCGATGCAACGGGAAGCACAGTGTGGGGAGCTCGCTTAGGCCCGCACATAGCGCTGGCGCAACACATCACTCAACGTATCCACCAGCAACACCAGCACCAGCATGCCCAGGATCACCGTGCTGGCCTGGGCCTCCTGGAACAGGCTCAACGTGGTGTACAGCATCTGCCCCAAGCCGCCCGCCCCGACGAAGCCCAGCACACTGGCCATACGGATATTGTTTTCCCAGCGGTACAAACTGTAGGCCAGCAACTGCGGCCACACGTTGGGCAAGGTACCAAAACAGAACGCGGCCACCTGGCTGCCGCCCTGCAAGCGAATCGCTGCCGCTGGCTCCGGCGGCGCATTCTCCAGCGCCTCGGCAAACAAGCGCCCCAGAACACCAGCGGTGTGCAGCGCCAACGCGAGGGTGCCGGCATTGGGCCCAAGACCGGCCGCCAGGACTGTCAGCGCAGCCCACACCAGTTCCGGAATGGCGCGCAGGGCATTCAGCAGCAACCGCGCCGCGCCCTGCAATGGCCAACCGAATCGCCCTGCCGCCGGCAGTGCCAGCAACATCCCCATGACCATCGCCAACAAGGTGCCCAGGCCAGACATGGCCAGCGTCTCCAGCGCCCCATGCCACACGGCCTTCAGGTGCCCGGCAGACAGGTCCGGGTGCAGGAAACGCCCGGCGTACTCACCCATCTGCCCCAGCCCACCGTTGCCGACCAGTGCTTGCAGGTCCAACTCCAGGTATGCGAACGAGGCCAACACCGCCAACACGATGGCGCCCAGCAGCAACAGGTTGATGACCCGGTTCATGCCAGCCTCCAGCGCAGCAGGCGGCTGAGCAAGTCGGCCAGCATCACCAGCAGCAGGAAGGTGAGCAACATGCTGGCCACTTCCGCCCCGGCAAACATCCGCATCGACAGGTCAATCTGCTGCCCAAGGCCCCCCGCTCCCACAAACCCCATCACCACCGAGGCTCGCACCGCGCACTCCCAGCGGTAAACGGTGTAGGACACCACTTCGGACGCCGCATTGGGCAGAATGCCGTAGAGAAACGCCGTCAGCCGGCCACTGCCCGCCTGCAACAAGGCATGGGCCGGGCGCTGGTCAACCGACTCGAAGATTTCGGCGTAGACCTTGCCCAGCATACCGCTGTAGGTAATGGCGATGGCCAACACACCCGCCGTCGGCCCCAGCCCCACGGCCCGCACGAACAACAGCGCCCAGACAATTTCCGGCACGCTGCGCAGGAAAATCAGCAACCCGCGCACCGGCAGGCGCAGCAGACGCGACCAAAGCCCTGCACGCCCACCACGGGAGGCAGCACGCAACGACAAGGCGCGACTGGCCAACAGCCCCGCCGGGACGGCCAGCAGCAACGCCAACGCCATGCCGGCGGTGGCCACGGCCAGGGTCTGTAGCGTGGCTTCATACAGCAACACGAGAAAATCGGCATCGTGCGCAGGTGGCCAGAAGGCGCTGGTGAAAGTGGCGATCTGCTGTCGGTTCTCTGCCTGCAGCAGCACCCCGGGGTTCAGTTCGCTCAACTGGATACCCGGCCACAGTATCGCCACGCCCAGCAAGGCCAGCAGCAGCCGCGGCAGCAGGGCCGGGTCGCGGGTGTCGGCCCTCAGCATCGCGGGATCTGCACCGTCAGAATCGGCCCCTGGCTTGGCGGCGAAGCCAGTTGTTCATTCGCGTACAGCGCCTCCAGCATGTGTTCGTTGACCGCTTCTGCCGGGCAATCAAACACTACCTGGCCCTCGCGGATACCAACCACCCGGGGGAAATGCGCCAGCGCCAACTCCACCGCATGCAGGCTCGCCACCAGTGTCACGCCGTTGGCCTGGGCATGGCGGTTGAGCAAGGCCAGGCTGTGGTCGGCCAGCACAGGGTCCATGGCCGACACCGGCTCGTCGGTCAGCAGCACCTGTGGCCGCTGGTAAAGGGCCCGGGCAATACCCACCCGCTGCAACTGGCCACCCGACAACTGCCCGCACTGCACGAACAGCTTGTCGGCCAGGCCCAGCTCTGCAAGCACCTGGCGCGCCCCCGGCACATCACTGGGGTACAGCAGGTTGAGCAAGCCACGCGTTACCCCCCACTGCCCCAGTCGGCCGGCCAATACTGCCGTCACCACCCGTTGGCGCGGTGGCAAGGGCGGTGCCTGATGCACCAGGCCGACCCGCGCCCGAAGGCGCTGGCGTGCCCTGGCGGACAACGCCCAGGGCTGCTCACCAAGCAACTCCACGCGCCCGCTGCTGGGCTGGATGGCCGTAGCCATCAGGTGCAGCAAGCTCGACTTGCCCGCCCCCGACGGCCCAATGATCGCGACGCGCTCGCCCTGCGCGATGCGCAAGCTGATTGCGTCAAGCGCGCGTACCTGGCCATGGCGCAGGCCGGCACCGTGCAGGTGGATTGCCACGTTCGAAGCAGTCACTTGAGCAGGCCAGCCTCACGCGCAGCTTGCTCGGTGCCTACATAGTTTTCAGGCTTAGTCTCGATGAAGCGGCTGGCGGCCTGCAGGTCGAGGATGGCCTTGTGCTCCGGCTTGGCCGGGTCGAGGTCGAGGAACGCTTTTTTGATCTTTTCTTTCAGCGCCGGTGCCATGTTGCCGCGCACGGTCCAGTTGTAGTCGAAGTAGGTCGGGGTAGTGGCGAACACTTTCACCTTGGCGGTATCGACCTTGCCGGCATCCACCAGTTTCTGCCACACACTGGCATTGAGCACGCCGCCATCGACTTTGCCCGCCTGCACCCAGGCCACGGTAGCGTCATGGGCGCCAGAGTAGGCCACACGGCTGAAGTACTCTTCAGGCTTGATGTTGTCCTGCTTGAGCATGAAGTAACGCGGCATCAGGCTGCCCGAGGTAGACGAGATGGAGCCGAAGGCGAACGACTTGCCCTTGAGGTCGGCCAGGCTTTTCACGTCGGGGTTGGCGGTGATGAACTTGGAGGTGAACTGCGCGTCCTGCTCACGCTGCACCAGTGGCGTGGCGGTCGGATCCTTCAGGTGCACCTGAACGAACGTGAAGCCTCCCAGCCAGGCCAGGTCCAGCCGGTCGGCGGCCAGCGACTCGACCACAGCCGGGTAATCGGCCACCGGTACGAACTTCACGTCCATGCCCAGTTGCTTGGCCAGGTACTCGCCCAACGGCTTGAACTTGCGCTGCAACTCGGTGGGTGCTTCGTCGGGGATGGCGCTGACTCGCAACACTTCAGCAGCCTGGACGACAACGGCACAGCAAGACAGCACAAGGCCGGCGGCGAGCGCCAAGGGGCGTTTGAGCATGGGTGTTCTCCGGTTCAATAGCGGGGAAATGCCGACAAATCCGTCGACTCCAAGGATTATAAGAGGCCAAGGCCCAAAGGCCAGCTTTGCTACAATCGCGCAACAATCTGACCTGCCGAGGTGCGTATGAGCGAGCCGATTCGCCTGACCCAGTACAGCCATGGTGCCGGCTGTGGCTGCAAGATTTCCCCCAAGGTGCTGGATGTGATCCTTGCCGAAAGCGGCACCCAGGCCCTGGACCCGAAGCTGTGGGTTGGCAACGCCTCGCGCGACGACGCTGCCGTGTATGCACTGGACGACGAGCGCGGCGTGGTCTCGACCACCGACTTTTTCATGCCGATTGTCGATGACCCGTACGACTTCGGCCGCATCGCCGCCACCAACGCCATCAGCGACATCTACGCCATGGGCGGCGACCCGCTGATGGCGATTGCCATTTTGGGCTGGCCGGTCAATGTGCTGCCACCGGAAGTGGCCCGCGAAGTGATTCGTGGCGGCCGTGCGGTGTGCGCCGAAGCCGGCATTCCGCTGGCTGGCGGCCACTCCATCGACGCCCCCGAACCCATCTTCGGCCTGGCCGTCACTGGCGTGGTCAGCAAGCGCCACCTCAAGCGCAACGACACCGCCACTGCCGGCTGCCAACTGTACCTGACCAAACCCCTGGGCATCGGCATCCTTACCACAGCCGAGAAAAAGGCCAAGTTGCGTGCACAGGACCAGGGCCTGGCCCGAGACTGGATGTGCACCCTCAATACCCCCGGCAGCCGCTTCGGCAAACTCGATGGGGTGAAGGCCATGACCGACGTCACCGGCTTTGGCCTGCTCGGCCACATGGTGGAACTGGCCGAAGGCAGCGGCCTTACCGCGCACCTGGACTACGCCGCCGTACCGCGACTGCCCAGCGTCGAGCATTACTTGGCCGAAGGTTGCATCCCCGGCGGCACGCTGCGTAACTTCGAAAGCTACGGCCACAAACTCGGCGCACTCAGCGACGAGCAGAAACACCTGCTGTGCGACCCGCAAACCAGCGGCGGCCTGCTGGTAGCGGTCAGCCCTGAAGGTGAAGACGCGTTCCTGGCAGTCGCTGCCGAACTGGGCCTGCAACTGTCGCCAATCGGCAAGCTGGTCGAACGACAGAGCCACGCGGTCGAGGTGATCTGATGCGCCCCGACTGCACCGATTTCCGCCAGCTGTTTCTCGACGACGTGCCGATGATGGATATGCGGGCACCCGTCGAGTTTTCCAAAGGCGCCTTTCCGGGCGTAGTCAATTTGCCGCTGATGAATGATCAGGAACGGCAGAAGGTCGGCACCTGCTTCAAGCAGCAGGGCCAGACAGCTGCCATCGCCCTTGGCCACCAACTGGTCAGCGGCACCACTAGGCAGGCTCGGCTGGACGCCTGGGTGGCGTTTACCCAGGCCCACCCCGAAGGCTACCTGTACTGCTTCCGTGGCGGCCTGCGTTCGCAGATCGTGCAGGGCTGGTTGCGTGATGAAGCGGGCATCCAGTACCCGCGCGTCAAGGGCGGTTACAAGGCCATGCGGACCTTCTTGCTGGAAACCACCCAACAGGCGGTGGCGCAGTGCGATTTTGTGCTGCTGGGCGGCCTTACCGGTACTGGCAAGACCGACGTGCTGCATCAGCTGGATAACGTGCTGGACCTGGAAGGCCATGCCAACCATCGCGGCTCCAGCTTCGGCAAACGCGCCACCGCGCAGCCGGCGCAGATCGACTTCGAAAACCAGCTGGCCATCGACGTACTGAAGAAACGCGACCGAGGCATTGAACAGTTCGTACTGGAAGATGAAGGCCGCATTGTCGGCAGTTGCACCGTGCCGCTGGAGCTGTACCAGGGCATGCAGCAATACCCGCTGGTGTGGCTGGAAGACAGTTTTGCCAACCGCGTTGAGCGCATCTTGCGTGATTACGTGGTCAACCTGAGTGCCGAGTTCACCGCTGTGCATGGCGAGGAAGAAGGCCGCCGGTTGTTTGCCGAACGCATGCTGCAAAGCATGGCCAACATCTGCAAGCGCTTGGGTGGCGAGCGATATCAGCGGTTGTCGACACTGCTGGCCCAGGCGCTGGAAGAACAGCAGCGCAGCGGCGCGGTGGAGTTGCACCGGGGCTGGATCGAAGGCTTGTTGAACGAGTATTACGACCCGATGTATGCCTACCAGCGTGCGGCGAAGGCTGAGCGTATCGAGTTTGCCGGGGATGCCTTGGAAGTGCGCGAGTACCTCAAGGCCCGGGCGCTACGCGAGTGTCATCCTTGAGACCGCATCGCCTTCTTCGCGGGTAAACCCGCGAAGAGGCCGGTAAAGACAACCTCACTGCCCCGGGCTAAACACCCGCTCCAGCTCCGCCGCCCGGTCGCGGGTCATGGCCATCACACACGTCCCACCTTCCAACTGCGCCAGGGTCCCGCCACTGGCCTGCACATGGAACTGGCAATTGCCATCGCGGTAGGCCATCCACTTGCGCTGCACATCACGCAAGCTTTTCTGCTGCCCAGTCTCCAGCTTGCCCATCAACTGTTTGTACACCAGGTTCAAACGCTGGTCCTGCACCTGTGTTTCAGCCTGGATGCATGCACTCATGGCCACCGTGCTGGAGGCCTTGTCCATGCACTGCCCGTAGGCCGGCGTGTAGTCGTCCGCCACTGCCAATGGCAGCACACAAGCCAGTGCCAGGCCTGTCAGATAATGTTTGGTCATGCGCCCCCTCCTTGTGGGTATCAAAGCGTCTGCGGCTGCTCTGGTGGCATCAGTACGTTGCCCGGCTCGAAGCGCAACGATGGCATCTGCGTTGCCGCGTAAAGCGTCACAGCCAACGCTGCGATCAACGCTACATCAAGCCAGCTCCAACCCGGCATGTCGTTGGCGCTGCGTGCCTTACAGCAATGCCAGGCCTGGCCTACACAAAACACCACCATCGCCGCCAGCCACAGGTAAAAACCGGCGCCAAAGCCGGTCCGCTCATGGAACGCGTAGCTCTGGTTGTCCGGCAAGCGGTCTATTCCGAAACTGCTGGCGGCCAGGTACACAGCTGCCAACCCGGCCAGCAAGGCCAGTCTGCGAAACCGCCGATGGGCAAGGATGGCCAGGGCCAGCAGCGGGTTGGCAAACCATTGGAACAGCCCGAAGGCCATGCCCCATGGCCCGTACAGCAGCATCTGCAGGGCCGGCATGTGGCGCTCGCCGCTCATCAGCGCACCATCGAAAAACAGGGCGAGTACGTACAGCAGCAAGCTGATGCTCAGGTAGAAAACGGGCAAGGGATGTACCTGGTGGAAGCGGAACAGGCTACGACCTTAACCCAGCCCCTGCCCCGCTTCCAGACCCTCAATAGGTGCCCCGCCGTGGTGCTCGCTGTACAGCTGTTCAAGCGGGTACGGACTCGGTGAGTCGGCTACGAGCATGGGGCACCGGGGCACAAGTGAGAATTGCTCCCGAATAGTATCTATTCGCCAGACTATGCAACAGGCGGTTCCAGCAGCAGGCCGTAGAGACCCGAGTCGGACAACTCGCCGGCCACGCACCAGCGTGCCCGCAGCGTGCCTTCCAGCACGAAACCCTGGCGCTCCAGGGTGCGTGCCGAGCCTTGGTTGCGTGGGTCGATTTCGCCTTCAAGGCGGCGCATGTGCAGGGTGTGGGCGAGGTAGTCGATGAAGCAGGTCAATGCCTCGTCCATGTAGCCCCTGCCCTGCACCGCGCTGGCCAGGCAGTAGCCGATTTCGCCACGGCGGGAGACATCGTCGATGTTGAAAAGCTGCACCATGCCGATGAGTTCGCCGTTGTCGCGGCGGTACATACCGAGCTTGAGCTGGTCGCCATTGGCATAGGCTTCTCGGTCGGCGGCCAAGGCGCTTTCGGCTTCGGCCAGGTCTTGCCAGGGGGCATGGTGCCAATAACGCATGACCTCGGGGTCGGCCATGATCGCCAGCCATTGCGCGGCATCGGCATGGCGCATGGGGCGCAAGTGCAGACGCGGGCTGTCGAGGCAGAGGTCACTGGGGAAACTGCGGGGTGGGGTCACGCCGGATCTCCTGTCCATTGCTGGGGAGATGACAGTTTAACGTCAAGCGCAGGGTTCGGGCATCCCGGGGCTGCCGCGCAGCCCATCGCGACACAAGGCCGCTCTACAGAGAGCGTGCCAGCTTTCTCAGAGAGAGTACTTCTGCAGGTTCGCCATCATCTGCTGCAGCGCCTGCAGGCTGTCCTGCGGGTGCACGGCGCCGTCAAAGTCACCAATCCGCGCCCAGTTTTCCGCTACCTGCTCCGGGGTAAAGCCTTCGCGCGGATCAAATCCTACCCCCAGGCTGCGCTCCCAGCGCACTTTGCCCACCCAGCCGCCACCCACCTCGAACAGTTCGCCCGTGCCCTGGCACTGCTCGCTACCCAGGTACACCACCAGCGGGCTGACCAGTTCCGGCTTGAGCCGCTCGAAGACCTGAGGCGGGATCAGCCCTTCGGTCATGCGGGTGCCGCCGGTAGGGGCGATGGCGTTCACCAGAATGCCGTGCTTGCGCCCTTCGATTGCCAACGTGCGGGTCAGCCCGTACAAGCCAAGCTTGGCCATGCCGTAGTTGGCCTGGCCGAAATTGCCGTAGATACCAGAGGTGGAGGCGGTGAAGATCACCCGCCCCCAGTTCTGCTCGCGCAGGTGTGGCCAGGCGGCACGGGTGACCTTGAAGGCCCCTTCCACATGCACCTGATAAACTTGCTCCCAGTCGCTGTCGTCCATCTTGTGGAACGTCTTGTCGCGCAGGATGCCGGCATTGTTCACCAGCACATCGACCCGACCGAAGCTGTCCAGCGCCTGTTCGACGATGCGTGCGCCCTGGCTGACCGAGTCATGGTTGGCGATGGCGGTGCCACCGGCGGCGCGGATCTCTTCTACCACCCGGTCGGCGGCCGAGGCGCTGGCACCTTCACCATGGGTAGAGCCGCCGAGGTCATTGACCACGACCCTGGCACCCCGCGCGGCGAACAGCAGCGCATGGGCGCGGCCCAGCCCACCGCCGGCTCCGGTGACGATCACCACGCGATCTTGCAGACGGACAGGCTCGCTCATGCTCATGGCTCCAGGCAGGTTCAGGTCAGCCAAGTGTCCGCCGCCAGCGGCAGACGGACAATCAAGCTCACGCAGGCTGAATGCCTGGCAATAACGCAGGGCGATGAGGCCCGGTCAGGACCACGCCACTTTCTGCGGGTAATAGCTCAGCGGCTGTTCCCGAAAAGCCAAGTAGTGGCGCAGGACCTGCACAGGCGCCTCGGTGTGCGGGTAATGGCCGATGCCCTGCAACTGCACGGTATCCGGCTCCGGCACCAGTTGCCGATAACGCTCCAGCATGTGCCCGCCGGAAAGTGGGTCAACCACGCCATTGATGAAGCGCAGGGGTACGCCTTTGCGCTGCATCGCCCCGACCCAGCGTTCGCGATGCAACCTGCGCTCGGGCATGTAGCTCACCAGCTTGTGCAGGATGCGCGTGCCCCGGTTGGCGGCGATCAGGCTCCAGAAATCATCCAGCGCACTTTCGCTGGGGTGGGTGCAGGGGCCGTAGACCTGGGTCACGTTGCGCACCAGGTCGTCACGCCCGAACGAGCGCCCGACCAGCCAGCCGAACCGGCTAAGCAGCAGTTTCTGGATCAGCAGCATGCGGCAGCTTTCGGGGAACAGGCCGCTGTTCGTGATGCCGCGCCAGCAGTTCCTGGGCCACGCTGCCGCCGTAGTCATGAGCCAACAGGTGCACAGGCTGGTCGACCTGCAAGTGGCCGAGCAAGGCCTGCTGCAGGTCGGCTTGCTCCATCAGGCTGTACGCGTGATCGACCGGCTTGGCCGAGTCGCCAAAACCGAGCATGTCGCAAGCGATCACCCGAAAGCGTTGGGTCAAAGGCCCCCACAGGTAGTGCCAGTCCCAGCTGGCCGTGGGGAAGCCGTGTAACAGAAGCAGGGGCTCTCCTTGCCCTGCGGTCCAGTAGCGGATGCTCTGGCCCCGGAAGTTGAAGCTTTGTCCCCGGGTACGCCAGACGCACAATGGAATTTCGGCCATAGGCATCAGAAGTAACCCGGTGAAGTGATAGGGACGGGATAGGGCAAGGCTGCGGTCATTGCATGTCACCTCGGCACATACATGTGCTCTCTGTGTCGAGGCAAAGTCTAGCCAGCAGCACACTGGCTGGAACTTGCGTTGCCAGCCAGCTTGATGACTGTGCGAGTCAGTGGCACGAACGGTCAGAGCAACAGGGCCAGCAACGGTGCCGCGAACAGGTTCAGCAAGCCGGTCAACACCATGACCAGGCCGGCCACCGAGCCTTCCTCGCGGCCCACCTCCTGCGCCCGGCTGACCCCGGCACCATGCGCACCGACACCAAAAAGCGCCCCCCGTGCCAGCGGCGTGCGCAACGGCAACCAACGCAGCAGCACGCCGCCGAACATGGCGCCGAGCACGCCGGTGAACATCACGAACACCGCTGTCAGCTCTGGCACGCCGCCCAGGTCATGGGCCAACGGCATGGCAAACGGTGTGGTAATCGAACGCGGCACCAGCGACAGGCTGGTCGCGCTGTCCAGCGCCAGCAGGTGCGCCAGCCCCCAGGAACTGGCGATCGAGGCACTGCTGCCAGCGACCATGCCCACCATCAGCGCCGGCCAATGGCGCGCCAACATCGCCCGCTGCTGCCAGATGGGCACCGCGAAGGCGACGGTCACCGGGCCAAGCACGCTCATCAACCAATGGGTATTGCGCGCATATTCGGCATACGCGGTGTGCAGCGGCACCGCCACCGCCAGCAACAGCACCGGTACCAGGATCAACGGCGACAGCAGGTAGCGCCCGCTGCGCCGGTACAGCCAACGGCTGCCCAGGTAGGCCAGCAAGGTCAGGGCCAGCCAGAACAGCGGCATGGGTTCAAGGCTCATGGCGCAACCTCCAGCGGCACACCAGTTCCACGGTGAGCGCGGTCACCACCATGACCATCAGCGTGCTAACGCCGATCACCAGCAAGATGCGCCAGCCCTCCTCACGGATCAGCGAGCCGTAGTCCAGCAGGCTCATCAACGCCGGAATGAAGAACAGCAGCATCTCGGCCATCAGCCAGCCGGCGCCCAGTTGCAGCATGGCCGGCTTGAGCACACCGGACGCGAACAGTATCAGCAGCAGCGCCAGGCCCATCACGCCGCCGGGGATCGGCCAATCCAACCAGGTGGCAAGCTGGCCTCCCAGCAGAAACAAGGCATAAAGAGTTGCCAGCTCGACAAGCAGGCGCAGGGCTTTTTTCAACAATGCGGGTTTCATGGCGGGGGTTCCTCGACAGGCCCTCATTTTAAGATTTGGCTGCCTAGGCCAGAAGCGAATTGTTAGACTGATCGCCATTCCAGAATGGAATTCAGAGCATGGAATTCAAACAGCTGCGCAGTTTTTTCGAAGTGGTCCACCGCGGTGGTTTTACCCAGGCCGCGCAAACCCTGCACATCAGTCAATCGGCCGTGAGCAAGCAGGTGGCGCAGCTGGAGCAAGATGTGGGCCAGCCGCTGCTGGAGCGCCAGGCCTCCCAGCTGCACCTGACAGCGGCCGGGCGCATTGTGCTGGAGCGCGGCGAAGCCCTGCTGCGCCAGCGCCAGGCGCTGCTCAACGAACTGGACGACCTCAGCCAGATGGAGCGCGGCGAACTGCGCCTGGGCTTGCCGATGTTGGGCAGTGACGCCTTGTTCGCCGGGCTTTTTGCCGAGTACCGGCGACGTCACCCGAACATCGCGATTCAGTTGCTGGAAGGCGGTAGCCGCAGTGTCGAACAGGCGGTCAAGAGTGGCGAGCTGGAACTGGGTGGTAGCCTGACACCCAGCGACGAGGCGTTCGACTACCAGCCATTCTGCAACGAGCCATTGGATGCCCTGTTGCCGACGGGGCATTCATTGGCGAGCCTGGACGGGGTGGACCTGGGGCAACTGGCCGATACGCCGTTCCTGTTGTATCAACGCAGCTTTGTGCTCAACGACCGGCTGCTGAAGGCGTGCCAGCAACAGGGCTTTACCCCGAAGGAAGGCGGCCGCAGTGGCCAGGCGGATTTTTTGGCGGCGTTGGTGGCGGCAGGCCAGGGTGTGGTGTTGCTGCCCCGTGTGGTGGCAAAAGCGCTGGAGCGCCCTGGGGTGGTGCGCTTGCCGCTACGTTCGCCGGCGGATTTGCGCTGGGACATCGCCTTTATCTGGCGGCGTGGGGCCTACCTGTCACGGGCGGCGAAGGCGTGGTTGGCATTGTTGCGCGAGTGCCCGGTACCTGGCTGCAAGTAATGTGTTGGCCTTGCTGGCCTCTTCGCGGGTTTACCCGCGAAAGGGCCAGTACAGCAATAATGATATGTCAGTCTTTCAGCGCTTGAGCCAATTCAGCCAACCAAGGCTCGGCATCCGCCTCTGGGGTCACTGTCTCGCTGGCATCCAGCCGCAACATCGGCTGCACTTCGCGCACGCCCAATTCGGCAAACAGCTCGCGCATCTGCTCGCCACCGCCGCAATAGGTATCACCGTAGCTGGAGTCACCCAGTGCAATCACCGCCCCCGGTAGACCACGCCAGGCCGCAGGCAAGGTATCGCGAAGGGTGCTGTACAGTGGCATGAGGTTGTCCGGCAATTCACCCATGCCGGTGGTCGAGGTCACGGCAAGCAAGGCATCGGGGGCAAAACCTTCAAGGTCATGCTGGGTGGCACGTGCCGCATGCCAGGCCTCCAGGCCCGCTGCCTTGAGCAGCGTTTCAGCGTGACGGGCGACTTCTTCGGCGGTGCCATAGACCGATCCGGAAATAATGGCGACTTTCATCGGGTAGAGGATTCCGAAACTGAGTAAAAACGTAGGATACTAGCATCCGGCGCTGGCAAAAGGCCGCCTCTACCAAAGTCTCCGTCCTCAGCCCCTCTTTGCCCAATGGCCCGAACATGATCAATGCGCAATTGCTGCAATCGATGGTCGATGCGTCCAATGACGGGATCGTGGTTGCCGAACAGGAAGGCGACGACACCATCCTGATCTACGTGAACGCCGCCTTCGAACGCCTGACCGGCTACAGCCGCGATGAAGTCCTCTATCAGGATTGCCGCTTTCTGCAGGCGGACGACCGTGACCAGCTTGGCCGCGCACGTATCCGCAGGGCCTTGGCCGAAGGCCGCCCCTGCCGCGAAGTGCTGCGCAATTACCGCAAGGATGGCAGCGCCTTCTGGAACGAGCTGTCGATTACCCCGGTAAGGCACGCTGCGGATCAGCGCACCTACTTCATCGGTATCCAGAAAGACGTCAGCCGCCAGGTCGAACTGGAACGGCAACTGGCGGAACTGTGCGCTCGTCCGAAACCCGACGAACGCGCTTGAACCAAGTACGCCATGCACGGTCAATCCCGATGAAGAAATCGCCACCACCGAGTTCGATCATGCAAGCAGACGCCCTCCTGACCCAGGCCGAGCTGGATTTCATCCAGAACATGCAGCATTCGCCACAATTGAACCTGGCCGACTCCATGTCGAGCCTGCTGGTCAATGGCGACCGCCGCATCCAGAGCCTGCTCACCCGGCTGGTGGCGAACGAACAGGTTACCTTGCAGGCCCAGTTCAACAACCAACAGATCAGCTTCCCCCTGCAATTGGTGGAGGACGAGTTCCACGCCCTGCACCTGCAACTGGGTTCACCGGAAATCTACGAAGACGGCCCCATGCTGCGCCCTTGGCGCCTGTCGATGGACCAGCCGAGCGCACTGCTCGGTGCCCATGACGAGATCAGCGGCCTGTGGGTGCGTGATATTTCCTTCAAAGGTGTGCTGCTGGAAGTCCGTGACCTGCCCTCGCCACCCGCCCGCTTCGAACTGCGCTTCGCCCCCGGCGGCATCAGCCCGATCGAACTGCACGGCATACTGGGCCGGCGCATTGGCCCGGACCTGGCGGCCTATGACCTCAGCCAAAGCCCGGCCGAAGAAATCGAGCGTCTGCGCGACTACATCCTCCAGGCCCACCGCCGGGCCCACCCCGACCTGCACACTCAGGTATCTAGCTGACCTGCCAGAAACTGCCGCAGCCGCTGGCGCATGACACTACCCTGCGCTCCCAGGCAGGCGATAGCACTGCCAGCCAGGCTGGCCTGTGCCACTTCCGCCGCCTCACCGGCCAGTAACAACGGGCAGTCCAATACCGCCGCTAGGCGAGCCAAGTGCCGGATGAGTGCTGCGGTAAGCGGCTGATGGGAAAACAACACCAGGGCATCCGGCTTCAGGCGTTCGCAAACCAGCGCCAGCTCCTGCAGTGGCTGCCCGCTCGCCAACGGGGTCACACCTGTTTCGTCGCTGCCCAGGATCAGGCTGGTGACCAGCAGCTCAAGCTCATGGCACTGCCCCGGTAATGGCGCCAACAGCACGCTGCGGCTACGCGGCACATGGGCAAGCTGCAAACGAGCGAACACCCGGCCGCGCAAGAACTGGTCAAAGAACAGCCATTCACTGGCCTGCCCATAGCCGCCCTGGCGGACGGCCATGTCGTGCCACACAGGCATGAACACTTCGCTGAAAACGTGGTCCAGGGTGCTGGCGGCAAACACCTCCTGGAAAAGCAGATCAAGGCCCGCCATGTCGAAACGCTGCACCGCCAGGCGGATCTGGTGCTGCCAGCGTAGCCAGGCGTCCGTCGCATCACCGGCCTGGTCGGCAAGGGCATGGCCACGCGCAAGAATACTGCCCACTTTGCTGACCGCCACACCGCGCTCCAGCCACCCGAGGATACGGCGGATTTCATCGATATCGGCCTGGGAATACAGGCGGTGGCCACTGTCGGTACGGATTGGCTGGATCAGGCCATAACGACGCTCCCAGGCCCGCAGGGTCACAGCGTTGACACCGGTCAGACGGGAAACTTCACGAATTGGAAACAGCTCCTTCTGTCCGAAACTCGCATCGATCACCGGATTACGTCGCTGTTCGTTCATCTGCAAGGGGTACCCTGAGTGCGGAAGTTGAACGGGTATTCTACTGCGACGGCACGCGCCGCAGGGTGCAACCGTTTGCCGGATGACATTTGCCGCAGATCGCACATGCGCGATAATCCGCGCCCGATTCTTGCATGCACGCCTGTGTCGCCCACCACCCCGGGCCACACAGCCAAAGGGGCCAGCTACCCGCCAGCCCCGTTGCCAGGAGATACACGATGTCTACCCCACCCGTCACCCTGATGGTGTCGCGCCGCGCCGCCCATGGCCGCTACCAGGACTTGCTGGCCTGGTTGCATGAAGGCGAGCAGCTGGCCACCGACTTTCCCGGCTACCTTGGCTCGGGCATCCTTGCGCCGCCCCGCGATGGCGACGAATTCCAGATTATCTTCCGCTTCAGCGACGAGCCCACCCTGCATGCCTGGGAACACTCCGCCTCGCGCCGGGCCTGGTTACAACGCGGCAACGGCCTGTTCGAACGTCCCAAAGAGGCGCGCGTAAGGGGTATCGACGACTGGTTTGGCACCAACACGGTGCAAAAACCACCCCGCTGGAAACAGGCCGTGGCGATCTGGCTGGCATTCTTCCCAGTCTCGTTGCTGTTCAACCTGCTGTTTGGCCACTGGTTGGCAGCGCTGGACTTGGTACCCCGGGTACTGCTCAGCACCCTGGCGCTGACACCCGTGATGGTCTACCTGTTCATCCCCCTGTCCACCCGCCTGCTGGCCGGTTGGCTGCATGCCACCCCAACGCCCCCTGGCGCCCTGCGCAGCCGCTGAGGGCAGGCCATACAACAGGGAAACAGTTCGGGTATGCTGGGTGGCAACCAAAGGACAGACAAGTTGACCGCCCGAACATGAACAGCCCCATTCTCGTTACCGGAGCCAGCCAGCGCGTCGGGCTGGCCCTGGCCCTTGAACTGGCACAGGCCGGCCATACAGTGGTCAGTGCCAGCCGCAGTGTCCAGCCACAGACGGCCCACCCGAACATCGTGCAGTTCCAGGCCGACCTGTGCCAGGCGGCCGACCGCCAGGCCCTGATCGATCACCTGCACAGCCATTACGACGGCCTGCGCGCCATCATCCACAATGCCTCGCTGTGGCTTGATGACGGGCTCGACAACCTCGAAACCATGTTCCGCCTGCACGTCGAAGCGCCCTACCACCTCAACCTGGCCCTGGGCGACCTGCTGGCCAGGGTGGACAAAGCCGACATCATCCACATCTGCGACGAAACGTCCTCACGCGGCAGCAAGAGCCACATCGGTTATGCCGCCACCAAGGCCGCGCTGCAGAACATGGTGCTGTCGTTCGCCGAAAAATATGCGCCCAAGGTGCATGTGAACGGTATCCTGCCTGGGCTGCTGATCCTCAAGGAAGGGGGCGATGAAGCCTACCGCCAGCAAACCCTGAAAAAGGCCTTGCTGGAATTCGAACCCGGCGCCGGCCCGCTGATCGAGACCGTCAAGTACCTGCTCGCCAGCCAGTACAGCACCGGCAGCCAGGTGGTCATCAACGGCGGCCGCCACTTGAAAAACCGCATGACTTGAGAGACGCCCATGACCCCACAGCAACAGCTCGAACTCGAAGCCGCCGCGTTCCGGCGTTTGGTCGAACACCTGCAAAAGCGCACCGACGTGCAGAACATCGACCTGATGAACCTGTCCGGTTTCTGCCGCAACTGCCTGTCCAAGTGGTACAAGGCCGCAGCGGACGAGCGCCAGCTCGACCTGAGCCTGGATGACGCCCGCGAAACGGTGTACGGCATGCCCTACGCCGAGTGGAAAGCCCAACACCAGAAAGAAGCCAGCGCCGAACAACAAGCGGCGTTCGAAAAAGGAAAACCTCGTGACTGATCTGAACACCCTGCGCACCAGCCTGGCCAGCGGCCAACATGTATTTGCCGATACCCTGGCGTTCATTGCCGACAATTACAGCTACCAGCCCCAGGCCTTCAACAATGGTGGCGTGGAAAATGCGGCTGGGCAGAACGAAGGTTCGTGCAAGACGTTGGGCCTGGCACTGCTGGAAGGGCTGAGCGATCAGGAAGCGCTGCTGGCCTTTGGCGAGCACTACCGTGATGTGGTGGCCACGCCTGAGGGTAGCGACCATGGCAATATCCGTGCGCTGATCAAGCATGGGCTGGCTGGGGTGAAGTTTGCTGCGCAGCCTTTGGCGCGCAAGGCTTGAGATAGCCGGGGCCGCTTTACGGCCCCAAAATTTTGAGCCCACCATCAATCCATGATGGTGCCAGGCCCTCCTTCTTCCAGCCCTCCCTGCTGCAACCACTGCAAGGCTACCGGCCACAGGCTTTCGCGAAAGCGGTCATGGAAGAACGCGAAGTGGCCAATTTCCTCGACCGAGATATCCACAGGCGCGATGCGCAGGTGCCGGGCACCCTGCATATAACGCAGCAAACGCTCGGTGGCCGCGACGGTGCCGAAAGGGTCATCGGTCAGGCTGATGGCCAGGGTTGCCGCCCGCACCTGAGCGAACGGGAGCGTTTTCAGTTCACGGCCGCTGGGCCGGTGTTCGTAACGCGGGGTTCGTGTGGTCCAGTCGTGCACCACCCCGGACGGCGTGTCCTCCAGCCAACCCAGGCGCTTGCCGGGAAAGTAGCCAAACACCCGGTTCAATAGCGGCATCACCACATGCCACTTGCCAAACAGCTGCCAGCGCTGGTCGGCCGCGTAGTCGCGCCAGTAAGCAAACTGCGCGCCCACCATCACCACGCGGCGCACCCGATTGGCAGATGGCGCCAGGCCCACTGCACAGCCGCCGAAACTGTGCCCCACCACATCCACCAGCTGGCCAGGGAAATGCGTTGCCGCATGCGCCAGCATGGCTTCGAAATCGAGCCTGCCCCAGTCGCTCCATGAAGCCTGAAAACCGCGCAACGAAGCCGGGCGGGATTCGCCGATACCCCGGTAATCGTAGGTCAGCACATCGAAGCCCTGGGCGAACAGGAAGTCGGCAAAGCGTGAGTAATAACGGCAGCGTACCGAAGTGGCAGCGTTGATGATCACCAGCGGGCGCTGGGGGTCTGGCTGGGCGTGGCGCCAGCAGAAACCGCCGAGGCTGTAACCGTCGGCTGCGGGGTGGCGAAAGGCTGTGGCGGGTTGGGTGAGGCTGCTCATGGCGCATTCCCTGTTGTTGTGCGCCAAAACTAGCAAAGATTTTATAGCCTGTACCGGCCCGTTCGCAGGTGAACCCGCAAAAGGACCGGTACAGGCTATCGCCGATTACAGCTCGACGCAGTCGAACTTCACATCGGTAGCCACGTCTTCGTCGTAGTTGACGTCAGCACGCTCGAAGCCGAACAGGTTGAGGAACTGCTTCTTGTAACCGGCATAGTCGGTCAGCTCGAACAGGTTCTCGGTGGTCACCTGTGGCCACAGGGCCTTGCAGGCGCTCTGCACGTCGTCACGCAGTTCCCAATCGTCCAGACGCAGGCGGCCCTTCTCGTCGAGTTCGGCCGGGGCACCGTCGGCACGGTACATACGGTCGCGGTACATGCGGTCCAGCTGGTCCTGGGTGCCTTCGTGAACGCCCTTCTCCTGCATGATCTTGAAGACCATCGACAGGTACAGCGGCATCACCGGAATGGCCGAGCTGGCCTGAGTGACCACCGACTTCAGCACCGCCACGTTGGCGCCCCCCTTGAGTTCGCCGGCCAGTTTCTGGTCCAGGCGCAGGGCGGTTTCGTCCAGGTCCTGCTTGGCCTGGCCCAGCGCGCCGTGCCAGTAGATCGGCCAGGTGATGTCGCTGCCGATGTAGCTGAAGGCCACGGTGCGGGCGCCTTCGGCCAGCACGTCAGCGCCCGCCAGGGCGTCGATCCACAGCTGCCAGTCCTGGCCCCCCATGACGGTGACAGTGTCGGCGATTTCCTGCTCGGTGGCCGGCTCGATGCTGGCCTCGATGATGGTGTCCTTGTTGGTGTCGATGGCGGTCGACTTGTATGGCTGGCCGATTGGCTTCAGGGCCGAACGCACCAGTTCGCCGGTTTGCGGCAGCTTGCGCACAGGCGAAGCCAGCGAGTAGATGACCAGGTCAACCTTGCCACCCATTTCGTTCTTGATCAGTTCGATGACTTTGGCACGGGCCTCGTCAGAGAAGGCATCACCGTTGATCGACTTGCTGTACAGGCCCTCGGCCTTGGCAAACTTGTCGAAGGCAGCGGCGTTGTACCAGCCAGCAGTGCCGGCCTTGGTTTCGGTGCCTGGTTTTTCGAAGAACACACCCAGGGTGTCGGCCTTGAAGCCGAACGCTGCGGTGATGCGGGCCGCCAGGCCATAGCCGCTGGAAGCACCGATGACCAGGACCTTCTTCGGGCCATCCTCGCGCACGCCCAGCTTGCGGGTGGCTTCGATCTGGTCACGGACGTTGAGCTCGCAGCCCTTGGGGTGAGTCGTGGTGCAGATGAAACCGCGAACCTTAGGATGAATGATGGCCAATGTCTGTACCTCGTCAGGTTTATGCCGGGGAAGCGCCGCTTGAGGCGATTCCGATTGATCAGAGGGTGAGACTACCCCCGCAGGTTATCCGACACATATTACGGGGTGATCAAAGGGATGCAAAACGGTGGCAACCTCAATCCGGCAGTAAAGCCGCTCTAAGCCAATCCAGAAACTGCCTGGCCAGCGGATCATCCTGACTGTCCCGATGTACCAGACAAGCCCACGCGGGCCCGCGAACGCGCTGCGCCGACAACGCCTGCAAACGCCCCTCTTCCACTGCCCGCCGCGCCAGCAACTGGCTGACCAACGCCACCCCAAGCCCCTCGCTCGCCGCATCCAGCAACAAACCGGGGTCGGAAAAGTTCAACCCTTTGCCCTGCTGCCCCACCTCTTCGCCGCCTTCCAGTTGCCAGTGGCTCCAGTCCATTTCGCGCTCGCCATGCAGCGTGGTGCGCTGCTGTACCGGCGTTTGCAGCAAGGCTGGGTGGCAAGCCGGGTACAGCTGGTCTTGATGCAGCACGCTGAAACTGCACTCGGCCTGAGCACTGAGGTCGTCGCGGATGGCAAGATCGATGGTTTCGGTGGCCATGTCCGGCACCTCGAAACTGGTGAACAACCACAAGTCCACCTCCGGGCAGCGCTGATGGAAGTCCGTCAGTCGCGGCAACAGCCAGTGCCTGGCAAACGCCGGGCTGGTATTCACCACCAACTGGTTGGGCTTGCGGTACTGGTCGAGCCGACGAATGCCCACGGCCAGGTGCTGCAGCAATGATTGCGTGGTACTGAGCAGGTCGTGCCCGGCGTCTGTCAGGCTCACGCTGCGGCCACTGCGGTAGAACAGCGGCTGTTCCAGGTAGGTTTCCAGGCTGCGGATCTGCTGGCTGATGGCCGACTGGGTCAGGTTCAGCGCCTCGGCGGCCTTGTGGAAGCTACCCAGTCGCGCGGCGGCCTCGAAGCCGCGCAGGGCATTCAGGGGTGGCCAGTGTTTAAGCATGATTGATAAGCCCTGCTAATCAAATGTGCGCTAAATCTATCGTTTGTCGCCAGCCATGCCTAGCCATAGCATGAACACCAACACCCGCGACGGCGGGCTTCGTTGATAAAAAACCCTAATAGATCGGAGTTCACTATGCACCTGTCCCTCGACAGCGGCTGGCGCATGCCCGCCGAATGGGCACGCCACGCGGCAACCTGGATGGTCTGGCCACACAATCAGGCCCTGTGGGAAAGCGGCTGGAACGTGCGCCTGGCCGATGTCCAGCAGGACTACGCCCGAGTCGCAGCGGCCATCGCCCGTTTCGAGCCGGTGAAGATGGTGGCCGCCCCGTCCGCCGTGGCCAGCGCCCGCGCCCTGTGTGATGCCAACATCGAGCTGATCGAACTGGCGGTGGACGACAGCTGGTGCCGTGACAGCGGCCCGAGCTTCATCTGCCACCCGCAGCACGGCCTGGCCGGCCTGAGCTGGCGCTTCAATGCCTGGGGCGGCAAGTCGCAGCACAGCCAAGACCGCAGCCTGGGCCGGCGCATCCTCGACCAGCTGGGCCTGGACGGGTTCAGCACTGCACTGTGCAACGAAGGGGGTGCGATTCATGTCGACGGCGAAGGCACGCTGATCACCACCGAATCGGTGCTGCTCAACCCCAACCGCAACCCTGGCGTGAGCAAGGCCGATTTCGAGGCCTGTTTCGCCCGCCACCTGGGCATCCGCAAGACCATCTGGCTGCCAGGTGACCCGCAGTACGTCACCGGCGACATGACCGACGGCCACGTCGATGGCGTGTGCGCCTTCGCCCGCCCTGGCGTGCTGCTGGTGGATGCCACTCGAGACCCGCATTCGGTGTACGCCGAAGTGGTGCGGGAAAACCGCCGCGCCCTGGAGCTGGCCACCGATGCGCAGGGCCGCCACTTCGAACTGCTCGACCTGTACGAGGCCAGCGCCGCCGTTGACCCGAATGCCGAGGTGTTCTGCGCCTCCTACACCAACTTCTACATCGCCAACGGCGCAATCATCATGCCGGCCTATGGCATCGCAGCCGACCAGGACGCAGCTGCGCAACTGGCCCACGCCTTCCCGGGCCGCGAGATCGTACCGGTGCGCATCGACCACATTGCCCACGGCGGTGGCGGCATTCACTGCATCACCCAGCAACAGCCGCAGGTACAGCCATGAGCCTGCTGCGCGTGGCCACCACGCAGATGCCGTGCAGCTGGAACCTGCCCGATAACCTCGACCGCGCCGAACACCTGGTGCGCCAGGCTGCTGCCAAAGGTGCCCAGGTGATCCTGCTGCAAGAGCTGTTCGCCACCCCGTACTTCTGCATCGAACAACACCACCAGCACCAGGCCCTCGCCCAGCCCTATCCCGACACCCCGATACTGCAGCGCTTCGCGGCGCTGGCCGGCGAGCTGGGCGTGGTGCTACCGCTTAGCTGGTACGAGCGCGCCGGCAATGCCTTTTTCAACTCGCTGACCGTGGCCGATGCCGATGGCCGCCTGCTGGGGGTATACCGCAAGACCCACATCCCCAACGCCATTGGCTACCAGGAGAAGGAATATTTCAGCCCCGGCGACACGGGCTTCAAGGTCTGGGACACCGCGTTCGGGCGACTGGGCATTGGTATCTGCTGGGACCAGTGGTTCCCCGAAACGGTCCGTTGCCTGGCCTTGATGGGTGCTGAAGTGCTGCTGTTCCCCACCGCCATCGGCTCCGAGCCCGGCTGCGCCGAACTGGACTCGCGTGACCATTGGCAAATAGCCATGCGCGGCCACGCCGCCGCCAACCTGCTGCCGGTGGTGGCGGCCAATCGCGTCGGTGAGGAGGTCGCGGCCAGCGATGCATCGTTGTCCATGCGCTTCTATGGCTCGTCGTTCATCTGTGACCACAAGGGCGCCATGCTCAGCGAGGCGGACCGCGACAACACGGGCATCTGGTTGCACGACCTGGACCTTGCAGCCATGCGCGAAGACCGGCTGAGCTGGGGCATCTACCGCGATCGTCGCCCAGAGATGTACGCCCCCCTGCTGACCCTGGACGGCAAGCATCCACACACCCTGAGGGCCTGAGCATGAAACGCCACGTTCTAGCCGCAATGGCGCTGGCCGTCTGCGCCAGCCAGGCACAGGCCGAACAGCCCGTGCTGCGCCTGTACAACTGGGCCGATTATTTTGCCGAAGACACCCTCAAGCAGTTCACGGCCGAAACCGGCATCCAGGTGATCTACGACGTCATGGATGGCAGTGAAGTGCTCGAAGCCAAGCTGATGTCAGGGCGCAGTGGCTACGACCTGGTGTTCCCCGGTGACACCGTTGCCGAGCGGCTGATGCGCGCCGGGAGCCTGCAGCCATTGGACCACAGCCGCCTTGAGGCACTGGACGACATCGAGCCCGGCCTGCGCCAGCTGCATGCTCGCTACCCCAAGGCCAGCCAGGCCACCGTGCCCTACACCTGGGGCACCATCGGCCTGACGGTGAATGCCGACAAAGTCCGCCAGCGCATGCCCGATGCGCCGCTGGACAACCTCGACCTGCTGTTCAAACCAGCGCTGGCCGCCAAGTTCGCCGACTGTGGCATTTCGGTGATCGACTCGCCCGACGAAGTGCTAGCCGTGGTGCTCAACTACCTGGGCCGCGAGCCGCGCAGCGCCAAGCGTGAAGACCTGGCCGCCGCCAGCGAACTGCTCAAGGCCATACGCCCGTACGTGCGCAAGTTCCAGTCGCAGCCGGTGACCGAACTGGTCAACGAAAACCTGTGTGTGTCGCTGGGCTACAGCGGCGACGTGATCCAGGCCCAGCGTACCGCCGATGCCGCAGGCAAGCACCTGGACTTCCAATACCGTGTCCCCCGCCAGGGCACCACGGTGTGGATGGACACCATGGCCATCCCGGCCGATGCCAAGCACCCGGAATACGCCTATCGTTTCATCAACTTCGTCATGCGCCCGGCAAACATGGCCGCCATCAGCAACTTCACCGGCTACCCCACCGCCAGCGCCAAAGCGCGCCAGGCCGTGGACCCGCGCATGCGCGACAACCCCGACATCTACCTCGACGAAGCCACCTACACCCGGCTGATTCCGGGACGTGATATCCCACAGGCCGACATGCGGGCACGCATGCGCGTGTGGACACGCTTCAAGACTGCACAGGACTGACCCATGCCTAGCCGTAGAACCTTCCTGCAACTGTCACTGGCCGCTGGCCTCGGCACCGGCCTTGGCCTGCCGCTGGGCCTGGCCCGCGCTGAAGAACCGGGGCGCTGGTTCATGCCCGACGAAGGTGAACCACAGCAACGCGCCTTCATCGCCTTTGGCGCGCAGGATGCCATTTGGGAAGACTTCACCGCCGATGTGCAAGCTGCCCTGGGCCGTATCGCCCAGGCCATCGCGCGTTATCAGCCGGTCACCGTGTTCTGCCGGGCCAGCGAACGCAAGCTGGCCGAGCAGCACTGTGGCAGCCCACGCACCCGCTTTGTCGAATGCAACCTGGACGATATCTGGATGCGCGACATTGGCGCCAACTTCGTCCTCGATGACGACGGCGCGCTGGGTGCGGTGGACTTCAATTTCAACGGCTGGGGCAACAAGCAGCGCCACCGCAACGATGCGCAGCTGGCCAAACGGGTCGCTACCCTGGCGGGCGGTCAGTACCAACGCAGCGAGCTGGTAGGTGAAGGTGGCGCCATTGAAGTGGATGGCCATGGCACTGGCATCATGACCGAGAGCAGCTGGATCAACGCCAACCGCAACCCGGGCTGGAGCAAGGCCGACGTCGAGGCGGAGCTCAAGGCGCGCCTTGGGTTGAGCAAGGTCATCTGGCTGCCAGGCATCGCCGGCAACGACATTACCGACGGGCATGTGGATTTCTATGCCCGCTTCGTGCGGCCGGGGGTGGTCATTGCCAATCTCGACAATGACCCGGATTCGTATGATTACGCCGTGACGCGCAAGCACCTGGATATCCTCAGGCAGGCCACCGATGCCGAGGGGCGCAAGTTGCAGATACATGTGGTGTCACCGCCAATGCGTGGGCGGCG
>NZ_BCBJ01000085.1:0-56171 GCF_001320605.1 Pseudomonas sp. NBRC 111133
ATCTCATAGGCGCGGAATATCCGACGACATACCCTCTAGCAACCCCATTGATTTGTTTTTCACATCAATCACAAAGAAAAACAAACTTAACAAATCAACCAAACCCGCCGATGCTGGCAGCACCATGCCCATTGCCCGGAGAACAACAACATGAACGACGTGGTCATTGTCGCCGCAACCCGTACCGCCATCGGCAGCTTCCAGGGCGCCCTGGCTACAGTGCCTGCGGTCGACCTCGGTGCCGCCGTGATCAAGCGCCTGCTGGAACAGACCGGGCTGGACCCGGCGCAGGTCGACGAAGTGATCCTCGGCCAGGTACTCACCGCAGGTGCCGGGCAGAACCCGGCGCGCCAGGCCGCGATCAAGGCCGGCCTGCCCTACAGTGTTCCGGCACTGACCCTGAACAAGGTCTGCGGCTCGGGCCTCAAGGCCCTGCACCTGGCCGCCCAGGCCATTCGCTGCGGTGACGCCGAAGTGGTGATTGCCGGCGGCCAGGAAAACATGAGCCTTGCCCCTTACGTGATGCCTTCGGCACGCACCGGCCAGCGCATGGGCCATGGCCAGCTGATCGACAGCATGATCACCGACGGTTTGTGGGATGCCTTCAACGACTACCACATGGGGATCACCGCCGAGAACCTGGTGGACACGTACAGCCTGAGCCGAGAGCAGCAGGACGCCTTTGCCGCCGAGTCGCAGCGCAAGGCGGTGGCGGCTATCGAGGCCGGGCGTTTCGATGACGAAATCACGCCGATCGTGATGCCGCAGAAAAAGGGTGACCCCAGAGTGTTTGCGCGTGACGAACAGCCACGCCCGGACACCACCGCGCAATCCTTGGCCAAACTGCGTCCTGCGTTCAAGAAAGATGGCAGCGTTACCGCTGGCAACGCCTCCAGCCTCAATGACGGGGCAGCCGCCGTGCTGCTGATGAGCGCCGCCAAGGCCAAGGCCCTTGGACTGCCGGTACTGGCGAAGATCGCAGCTTATGCCAGTGCCGGCGTAGACCCGGCAATCATGGGCATCGGGCCGGTTTCCGCGACCCAGCGTTGCCTGGACAAGGCCGGCTGGCAGTTGGCCGAACTGGACCTGATCGAAGCCAACGAAGCGTTCGCCGCGCAAGCGCTGGCGGTGGGCAAGGCACTGGAATGGGATGCGGCACGGGTCAACGTGAATGGCGGGGCGATTGCGTTGGGCCACCCGATTGGTGCATCCGGCTGCCGCGTGCTGGTGACCTTGCTGCACGAGATGATCAAGCGGGATGTGAAGAAAGGCCTGGCTACCTTGTGCATTGGGGGTGGCCAAGGGGTGGCGCTGGCGATAGAGCGTTGATCCCAGCCTGAGTTGAACAGGCCCGGCCTCTTCGCGGGCTTGCCCGCGAAGAGGCCGGGCCTGCCTACAAAGCAACCTCAGCCTTCAGAACCGCTCATCGGCTATGGCCGGTAAGATCAGCTCCCGCACATAGCTCGCCGCCGACAGTTCAAGCAGCGTGCGTACCATCAGCACCACATCATGCAGCGGTATCAGCCCCCCTTCCCCACGCACCGCAGCCTCGGCCACCGGCACGTCCAGACCGTCCTCGGTATTCAGGTATCCCAGGTTCAGGCACGTCACCCCAAGGCCCTGCCCCCGATAACCTTCGCGCAACGCCTCGGCAATACCGCGAAGGGCGAATTTGGAGGCGGCAAAGGTCACTTCCGGGCGACCACTCTGGGGCAAGCCCGAGGTGGAGCCGGTCAGAATAATCCGTGGTTTTTCGCTTTCAAGCAGCAACGGCAGCAGGCGCTTGATCAGCAGGATGGTTGCCGTGATGTTGCAGTCGACCATGCGCTGCAATTCCACATCACGGTCTTCAAGGAAGCTGTAGTGCGCCTCGAACGCTTCGGCCTCCCACAAGCCGAGGTTGTAGATCAGCGTATCCACCCCGCCCTCGGCCACTGCTTCGGCAATGGCCTCGACGGCGGCAGCGGGCTGGCCGAGGTCGGCCTCGATCCACTGGGCTTCAACACCCTGGCCCAAGCTCACGTCTGCTGGCCGGGTGCGAGAGACGCCGACCAAAGTGTCACCCGGTTTGCCCAACCCTTCCATGAAGGCCTTACCCAGGCCCTTGCTGGCGCCGACTACCAGAACTCTCATCGCATCACTCCCTGTCGATTTGAATCGGAGTCGGCATTCTAGGGTGTTTGAGGATCAAGCGGCGATAGCGACCTGTTTCAGCGCGTTATTCAAGGCCTTGACCAGTTCAGCCACTTCCTGGCACTTCTGCACCGCCAGGTCCAATGGGCTTCGCAGCAACGCGCAAGATGGCGCCACCCACAGCCGCTCCCCCAGACGCTCGTGGGCATCGCGCAGCAGGTCCAGGGTCTTTTCCTGGTCGCAAGGCAAAGCGTTGCGGCCGTCGACCAAGCCCAGCGACAGCACCTTGTAGGCCGGCAGGCGGTCGAGCATGGTGGTGTACTGCTCGGGTGCCTGCACCAGGTCGATGTGCAAGCCATCGACCGGCAGGTTCGCGGCCAGGCCAAGGTTGCCTTCAAGCCCCCCCGCGTAAGTGGCGATCAACTTCTTCAAAGGTGCGCGCTGAAGAATGTTGTAGACGCGTTCGTAGGCGTTTTTCCAATCTTGCGGCAACTCAAGGGCGAGGATCGGTTCATCGATCTGCACCCACTCGACACCCAGGGCAGCCAGGCGGTTGAGGGTTTGGTCATACAGCGGCAGCAGGCTGTCGAGTGGCTCCAGTTTGTCGACATCACTGGCCTTGGCTGTGGCCTGCCACAGGTAGCTCAACGGGCCCAGCAACACCGGCTTGACCGCATGGCCCAGGGCTGTGGCTTGCGCTACTTCCTCGAAAAGCTGTTCCCAGTTCAGGGCAAACTGCTGGTGGTCACCGGCCAACACCTGGCCGTACCAGGCAATGTCGCCGACTGGCAGCAGTTCTATGCCGGCGTCTTTCTGCACCTGCCACAGCTCATGGTCGCCGCAGGTGTGTGGAAAGCCCAGGTTATGTGCCAGTGCCATGTCTTGTCCCTTCAGCATGCATAAATGATTGAGGGGATTTTCCGGTTCGCGGACCGTTGAGGCAAACTCATTAAATTTGAGATGAACTCAAGATTTCTTCATGATCATGTCTCAATCAGGGCACCCTCCTGCGCCCCCGGACATGATCCGGTCCACCTTGTGCCGCACAATGGCACCTTGACCACACCAGGTACCCGGCCACATGAGCCTGCTGAAAACCGCGCTGCGCGAACAAAATTTCGTCTGCGTGACGGAGTTCGTCCCCAAGCCTTCCGCAGAACGCTTCGCCGCCATGGAAGCGATCATGGTCCGTGCGCACCTGTGTGGCTGGCCGATGACCATTGCCATCGGCGACCGTGTCGGCAGCCCGCTGGACATGTCGCCGCTGGACGCCCTCGCCTCGTTCAGCAACCCGGTGCCTGCCCTGCCGCACTTTTCCGGCAAGGACCGCGAACGCCACCACCTGCTCGCCCAGTTGCAACGCATGGACGCCGCCGGCCTCGACCAGCTGTTGCTGCTGACAGGCGACCGCCTGCCCGGCCACGAGCCTGGCCAGCGCCCGGTGCGTTACCTGGAGTCGGTCGCCGCCCTGCAGATCGCTCGCCAGGCTTGCCCACACTGGCTGCTGGGCGCTGCACTGAACCCGTTCAAGTACCACGAGGAAGAAGGCGGCGCCCAGTATTTCAAGGCCGAAAAAAAGCTGGCAGCAGGCGCCGACTTCCTCACTCTGCAACTGGGGTTCGATGGGGATAAACACCAGGAAGCCATGCACTGGATGCGCCGCCAGGCCAGGCCCAAGCCCATGCTGGCGTGCCTGATGAGCCTTACCCACGGGCGCGCTGCGATGCTCGACCACGTGGCTGGCGTTACCGTCACACCGTCGATGCGTGACATGCTCGAAGCGGAGACCGTGCAGTCCAAGGCCTTTGCCCAGGCACGCAGCGTTGACCGCCTGGCCTTGCAGATCATCGGCGTGAAGCTGATGGGTTACGCCGGCGTGCATCTGTCAGGGGTTCACGAACTCAAACAACTGCTGGCCCTTGAGGCACGCATCGAACACTGGCAAACCCGGATCCATACCCTGGATCAATGGGCGCCTGCATGGCGCGCCAGCTGGCAGATGCCCGGCCTGCCGGCAGTCACCTTCCATCCGCCGCAGGCGGGTTGGCGCCAAGGCGAGTCACGGGTCGATGCTTCGCTCACAGAAAAAGCGCGCTATCACCTGATGCACGGCATGCATTCATTGCTGTTCAGCCGTCGCAATAGCCTGAGCAAGGCATTTGGCTGGGCGGTGCGCCAGCCGCTGTGGTCAACACCGGTTGGCGCACAGGTGCTGCACAAAATGGAGCGCGCAGTGAAACGGCCATTGGTGGGCTGCGACACCTGTGGCCGCTGCCGCCTGGAAGACACGTTGTACATCTGCCCGGAAACCTGCCCCAAGGGCCTGGCCAACGGCCCCTGCGGCGGTACCGCACTGAACCGCTGCGAGTTCGGCGACCGCGAATGCATACACAGCATCAAGTACCGTACGGCCAAGGCCGTTCGGCAAACGGCGGTGCTCACCGAGCGTCTGATCCCCTGCATCGAGGTCGAAACCCGCCACCGCAGCTCATGGCCGCAGTGGTTCGCGCCACAAACGCCGCGCCGGCTCAGCCCGCAGCCAACGCCTCGAAGCCAGCCCGAATCGTAGCCTCGGGCAGTTCATCGGCGATGAACACCATCACGCTTTCGCGGGTTTCACCTTCAGCCCACTCGGCATCCCAGTCGAAGCCGTAAAGCTTGAGCACACCCTGGAACACCAGCTTGCGGTCCTCTCCGGCAATGTTCAGCACGCCCTTGTAACGCAACAGCTGTTTGCCGTGGGTTTCCAGCAGGTCGTTCATGAAATCGCTGAGGCGGTCGATGTCCAGCGCGGTTTCCGTACGCAACACCAGCGTGGAAATACGGTCCGGGGTAGCCGGTTTGAGTACAGGGCGTAACGTCGGCTTCAGGTTCGCACCCAAGTCGGGGTGGAGGTTGAAGCCACGCACATCCAGTAGCTCAGCCAGGTCGATACGACCGTGCTCGACCACCCGGGCTGCGGCCCGACCATTGATGCGGGCCAGGCGTTCGCGCAGGGCTTCTACCGCAGCCGAGTCAACCAGGTCGGTCTTGCTCAACAGCAAGCGATCGGCAAAGCCGACCTGGGCCTGGGCAATGGTTTGGGTCAGGTGCAGTTCGGCATGAGCCGCGTCTACCAGGGTGATGATGCCGTCGAGGATGTAGCGCTCACGCAGTTCCTCGTCGATGAAAAAGGTTTGCGCCACCGGCGCCGGATCGGCCAGGCCTGTGCATTCGATTACCAGGCGGTCGAAGGCGATTTCGCCAGCGTCCAGGCGTTCAAGCAGCAGGTACAGGGCGCGGGTGAGGTCGCCGTGGATGCTGCAGCATACGCAGCCGTTGGCCAGGGTCATCACCTGCACCGGTTCGTCGCCCAGCAGTTGGCTGTCAATGCCAGCCTCGCTGAACTCGTTTTCGATCACGGCGAGTTTCAGGCCGTGCTCGGCCTTGAGCATGTGCTTGAGCAAGGTGGTCTTGCCGGCACCGAGGAAGCCAGTGAGCACGGTTACGGGAATGGGCGTCTGCACGCAGTAAATCTCCTGAATCTGAAATGACTGTGGGAGCCGGTTACCCAGGCTCCCACAGGTTCACACGTGTCGCAGGCTCAACAGCACTTGGGCCCGGACTTGCCACCGTAACGCGCTTCCTGACGTTCGCGGAAGAATTCCTCGTACGTCATCACCGGCTTGTCCGGGTGGGTCTTCTGCATGTGCTCGACATAGTTGTCGTAGTCGGGCATGCCGACCATCAGGCGGGCTGCCTGCCCCAGGTATTTACCCAGTCGACCCAGGTCGTTGAACATGACTGCAGTCCTCTCGATTACGCGTCAGGCAGTGCCTGGAACGGGGTTTCCTTGTCGGTACGTTCCTTGCGGCCCAGGGCGGCATAGCCAACCTTGATGGCGAAGAACAGGATGCTGAACACCACCAGCAGGAACAGAATCGTCAGGCCCGCGTTGGTGTAGGCGTTGAAGATCACATGCTGCATCTGCCCGATGTCCTTGGCCGGGGCCAGTACCTGGCCGGCGTCCAGCGCGGTGCTGTATTTCTTGGCCAGGGCCAGGAAGCCAACCGCCGGGTTCGGGTCAAACAGTTTGATCAGGCCTGCAGCCGTGGTGCAGATCAGCAGCCAGACGGCCGGCACCAGGGTGACCCAGATGTAGCGCTGACGCTTCATCTTGATCAGCACTACGGTACCGAGCATCAGGGCGATCCCGGCCAGCATCTGGTTGGAGATGCCGAACAGCGGCCACAGGGTGTTGATGCCGCCCAGCGGGTCGATCACGCCCTGGTACAGCAGGTAGCCCCAGAGTGCCACGCAACCCGCGGTGGCAAGCAGGTTGGCGCCCCACGATTCGGTGCGTTTGAGCGCCGGCACGAAGCTGCCCAGCAGGTCTTGCAGCATGAAGCGCCCGGCACGGGTACCGGCGTCCACCGCGGTGAGGATGAACAGCGCCTCGAACAGGATCGCGAAGTGGTACCAGAAGGCCATGGTGTTTTCACCTGGCAACACCTGGTGCAGGATCTGCGCGATACCGACCGCCAGGGTCGGCGCACCGCCGGCACGGGCCAGGATGGTGTGCTCACCGATGTCACGGGCGACGGCTTCAAGCTGCTCAGGTGTAATCAGGAAGCCCCAGCTGCTGACCGTCTGCGCCACCGACGCCACGTCTGCACCAACCACGGCGGCCGGGCTGTTCATGGCGAAGTACACACCCGGCTCGATCACCGAAGCGGCGACCATGGCCATGATGGCGACGAACGACTCCATCAGCATGCCGCCGTAGCCGATGTAGCGGGCGTTGGTTTCGTTGTCCAGCAGCTTGGGCGTTGTTCCCGAGGAGATCAGCGCATGGAAGCCGGACACCGCACCACAGGCAATGGTGATGAACAGGAACGGGAACAGGGTGCCCTTCCACACCGGGCCGGTGCCGTCGGTGAACTGGGTCAGCGCCGGCATTTTCAGCTCGGGCGCGATGATCAGGATACCGATGGCCAGGCCAACGATAGTGCCGATCTTGAGGAAGGTGGACAGGTAGTCACGCGGTGCCAGCACCAGCCATACCGGCAGCACCGCGGCAACGAAGCCGTAGCCCACCAGCATCCAGGTGATCTGCACGCCCGTGAAGGTGAACGCTGGGCCCCACACCGGGTCTGCAGCGATTACACCGCCCAGCCAGATCGAAGCCAGCAGCAAAACCACGCCTATGACCGAGATTTCGCCGATGCGGCCCGGGCGGATGTAGCGCATGTAGATGCCCATGAACATCGCGATCGGGATGGTCGCCATCACCGTGAACATGCCCCATGGGCTTTCGGCCAGGGCCTTGACCACGATCAGCGCCAGCACCGCCAGGATGATGATCATGATCAGGAAGCAGCCAAACAGGGCGATGGTGCCCGGAATGCGGCCCATCTCCTCGCGCACCATGTCGCCCAGCGAGCGGCCGTTGCGGCGGGTAGACAGGAACAGGACCATGAAGTCCTGCACCGCACCGGCCAGCACCACACCGGCAATCAGCCACAGCGTGCCGGGCAGGTAGCCCATTTGCGCGGCAAGCACCGGGCCGACCAGGGGGCCTGCGCCAGCGATAGCGGCGAAGTGGTGACCGAAAAGAATGTGTTTGTTGGTCGGGACGTAGTCCAGGCCGTCGTTGTTGAGCACCGCAGGCGTGGCGCGCCGCGGGTCGAGTTGCATCACCTTGGTGGCGATGAACAGGCTGTAGTAACGGTAGGCAACCAGGTAGATGGCCACTGCCGCGACCACGATCCACAAGGCGTTGATCGCCTCACCGCGCCGCAGGGCTACCACACCCAGCGCGCAGGCCCCTATGACTGCCAGCGCCAGCCACGGAATGTGGCGTAGCAGGCTATTATTGTTGTTCATGGTTTGCTTCCAGCTGGTGGATTGGAAAGACCGCCCACCGAGTCTAGGGCCAGTCATCGCGCATTGCCACACTTGCTTTGGTCTAGAGCCTCTGCGGCCAGATTGCGGTACCTGATGCACATACCACTCTAACTATAGTCAGGATGTCACCTTAGGACCCACCCGAGGACCCATGCCATGAGCGATCACGACGAACGCCGCCGCTTCCAGCGTATCGATTTCGACGCCCCCGCCGAACTGCGGCAAGGCCTGAAGTGCTGGCCTGCCAAGTTGCTGGATCTTTCACTCAAAGGCCTGCTGATCGAGCGCCCGGCAAATTGGGACGCCGACCTGACCCAGGACTTCGACGCCACTATCCATCTGGGTGAGGAAGCCCGTGTAAAGATGCAGGTCGAGCTGCGCCACGAAGAACCCGATCGTCTGGGCTTCATCTGCCTCTATATCGACGTCGATTCGATGACCCATTTGCACCGTCTTGTGGAATTGAACGTGGCTGACAGCACCGAAATGATGCGTGAGCTGCGCGAACTCATCGAATAATGAAATCTCTTAGCTAGCTAATAGCTCTCCCGCCTGACGTTTCCTGTCTACCCAGACAGCTTTAAGCCTGGGTAGCAGCACTTTGTACACACCCCTCTAGCACCGCTTTCGATGAGTTGGTACGGCTTCTGCATTGGGTTTTTGCACACCCAGCGGTCGCCCGTGTACGCGCTCCGATCAAAATCTTGTATACAATTTCTGTGGCAATCATTGGCAGGAAATGTCTACAGTAGCGACACAACAATAAACAGAGAGCCTGCTCCATGACTACGTCCCCTAGCACGTCTCCCACCAAGCGCCCCGAGGATGAAAACCTCGGGCTTGGTGCCAACCTGGCCTATGGTCTGCAGCATGTGTTGACCATGTACGGGGGGATCGTCGCGGTACCCCTGATCCTGGGGCAGGCCGCTGGCCTGAACGGTGCCGAAATCGGCATGCTGATCGCGGCCTCGCTGTTTGCCGGTGGCTTGGCCACCCTGCTACAGACCTTGGGGCTGCCGTTCTTCGGTTGCCAGTTGCCGCTGGTGCAGGGCGTATCGTTCGCCGGTGTGGCGACCATGGGCGCGATCCTCAGCAGCGAGGGCGGCGGTGGCTTACCGGGCGTGCTTGGCGCGGTCATGGCGGCATCGCTGATCGGCTTTCTGATCACGCCGGTGTTCTCGCGCATCACCAAGTTCTTCCCGCCACTGGTGACCGGTATCGTCATCACCACCATCGGCCTGACCCTGATGCCAGTGGCCGCACGCTGGGTAATGGGCGGCAACAGCGCCTCGCCAGAATTCGGCAGCGTGGCCAACATCGGCCTGGCCGGGCTCACCTTCGCCATCGTGCTGCTGCTGAGCAAGCTGGGCAGCGCGACCATCTCGCGCCTGTCGATCCTGCTGGCCATGGTGGTCGGCACGCTGATCGCCTGGGCGCTGGGCATGACCGACTTCAGCAAAGTCACCGAAGGCCCGATGTTCGCCTTCCCGACGCCGTTCCATTTCGGCATGCCGGAATTCCACATCGCCGCGATCCTGTCGATGTGCATCGTGATCATGGTGACCCTGGTGGAAACCTCGGCCGACATCCTCGCCGTAGGTGAGATCATCGATACCAAGGTCGACTCCAAGCGGCTGGGCAATGGCCTGCGCGCCGACATGGCATCGAGCATCCTGGCGCCGATCTTCGGCTCGTTCACCCAGAGCGCGTTCGCCCAGAACGTTGGCCTGGTGGCCGTGACCGGGGTCAAGAGCCGCTATGTGGTGGCTACCGGTGGCGTGATCCTAGTGGTGCTCGGCCTGCTGCCGATCATGGGCCGGGTGATTGCCGCCGTACCTACCCCGGTACTGGGCGGCGCGGGCATCGTGCTGTTCGGCACCGTGGCAGCCAGTGGTATCCGCACCCTGTCGAAGGTCAGCTACAAGAACAACGTCAACCTGATCATCGTCGCGGCCTCGCTGGGCTTCGGCATGATCCCGATTGCCGCGCCGACCTTCTACCACCACTTCCCGAACTGGTTCGAGACCATCTTCCACTCGGGCATCAGTTCGGCGGCGATCATGGCCATCCTGCTGAACCTGATCTTCAACCACTTCACCACCGGCAACTCGGAAAACCAGTCGGTGTTCGCTGCAGCCTACGAGCGCACCATCCAGTACTCGGACATTTCTGCGTTGCGTGATGGTGACTACTTCAAGGATGGCAAGCTGTTCGACGCTGAAGGGAATGAGGTGCCGATGCTGGAGGTGGACGAGCATGGCAATGAAACAGTCAGGCGGGCAGCGGTTGCCGAGCATTGACTGCTGACTAAGCGGTGAAGTGGAGGGGCCGACGCGCATCGTCGGCCCCTTTTTCGTTTGCCTGTACCGGCCTCTTCGCGGGCAAGCCCGCGAAGAGGCCGGTACAGGTTATAAATTACTCGAACAATGCATCCAGGGCCTGCTCCAGCCGGGTTACGGCAATCACCTGCAACCCCGCTGGCGGTTCTTTCGGCGCATTGCCCTTGGGCACGATGGCACGCTTGAAACCGTGCTTGGCCGCCTCCTTCAACCGCTCCTGCCCACTGGGCACAGGCCGCACCTCGCCCGACAAGCCAATCTCGCCAAACACCAGCAGCCCATGGGCGAGTGGCCGGTTACGCAAGCTGGACATCACCGCCGCCAGCAACGCCAGGTCCGAGGCCGTCTCCAACACCTTCACCCCCCCCACCACGTTGAGGAACACGTCCTGATCGTGGGTAGGAATCCCACCGTGGCGGTGCAACACCGCCAACAACATGGCCAGGCGGTTCTGGTCCAGGCCCAGGGTCACCCGCCGAGGGTTGGCCAGGTGGCTGTCGTCGACCAGTGCCTGCACCTCGACCAGCATCGGGCGGGTGCCCTCCCAGGTCGCCATCACCACACTGCCCGGCACTTCTTCCTGGGTACGGTTGAGGAAGATCGCCGACGGGTTGGACACCTCTTTCAGGCCGCGGTCGGTCATGCCGAACACACCCAGTTCGTTGACTGCGCCAAAGCGGTTCTTCACCGCCCGCAGCAAGCGCAGGCGGCCATCGGACTCCCCCTCGAAATACAACACGGTGTCGACCATGTGCTCCAGTACCCGAGGGCCGGCCAGCGATCCTTCCTTGGTCACATGGCCGACCAGGAAGATGGCCGTGCCGCTTTGCTTGGCGTAACGCACCAGCAGCGCCGTGCTCTCACGCACCTGGGCCACGCCACCGGGCGCTGATTGCAACTGCTCGGTGAAGATGGTCTGGATCGAGTCGATCACCATCACCCGTGGCTTCTCGACGCGGGCTGTGGCAATGATGGTCTCGATGCAGGTTTCGGTCATCACCTTGAGCTGGTCCTGGGGCAAGCCCAGGCGCCGCGAACGCATGGCCACCTGCTGCTGCGATTCCTCACCCGTCACATACAGTGCCGGCATGCCCACGGCGATGTTGCACAAGGTCTGCAACAGGATGGTCGACTTGCCGATGCCGGGGTCGCCACCAATCAGCACCACCGAGCCATCCACCAGGCCGCCACCCAGCACGCGGTCCAATTCGGTGCTGCTGGTGGTGAAGCGCGGGATTTCCTCGACGCTGACTTCGGCCAAGGTCTTGATCTGTGCCTGCTGCCCGGTCCAGCCGGCGCGGCCGCTGCTGGGCGCCGCTGAGCCGCCGCTCTCGATGATGGTTTCGACCAGGGTGTTCCAGGCCCCGCATTCGCCACACTGGCCGGCCCATTTGGGAAAGGTCGCGCCGCACTCGGTGCAGCCATACAAGCGCTTGGCCTTGGCCATGGGTGGGTCTCCTGGAAAAAACCGCCATGATAGCCGAGCCGAACGTGTCTCGAACGCTTCGGGATGCGACAAAACTATTCGTTCCAACTGCAGTCAGTAGCCCTGAACACCACGCATGAAGCGTTTTAGTGGCTTACACTGCGTTAACCTTACCTTTTGTTACAAGGAACCAAACATGGGCATGATCAGTGAGTTCAAGGCCTTCGCGGTCAAAGGCAATGTCGTCGACATGGCGGTGGGTATCATCATCGGCGCGGCCTTCGGCAAGATCGTCTCGTCCTTCGTCGGAGACGTGGTCATGCCGCCACTGGGCCTGTTGATCGGGGGGGTGGACTTCAGCGACCTGGCCATTACCCTGAAGGCTGCCGAAGGTGATGTACCGGCGGTGGTGCTGGCATATGGCAAGTTCATCCAGACCGTGATCGACTTCCTGATCGTGGCCTTTGCCATCTTCATGGGGGTGAAGGCAATCAACCGGCTCAAGCGTGAAGAAGCCGTGGCACCGACTGCGCCGCCTGTGCCGACTGCCGAGGAAACGCTGCTGACCGAGATTCGCGATTTGCTCAAGACACAGAACCAGAACCGCTTGCCCTGAGAACTAGCTTCAAGCTTCAAGCTTCAAGAAAAAGCGGACGCAGCGCCAATCCGCTCTTTCTTGCAGCTTGCAGCTTGCAACTACCAGTAGTTCTCGACCGCCACCTGCCCTGGCCGCTTGCTCAGGCTCAGTTGCAGGTCACGTGCCTTCAGTACCTTACGCGTCTCGTCGATCATCTCCGGGTTGCCACACAGCATCACTCGCGAATGCTCCGGTGACAGCTCCAGCCCTGCGGCCTTCTCCAGTTCGCCATTCTCGATCAGCGTGGTAATACGCAGGTTCAACGCACCCGGGTGCTGCTCACGGGTCACCACCGGGATGAACTGCAACTTGCCAGCAAACTCGGCCAGGTAGTCGCGCTGCTCCAGCCCGGCGATTTCATCCACATAAGCCAGCTCTTTCGCTTCGCGCACCGAGTACACCAACTTGATGCTGTCGAAACGCTCCCAGGCCTCGAAGTCCTGCAGGATCGACATAAATGGTGCGATGCCAGTACCGGTCGCCAGCAACCACAAGTCACGTCCCCCGACAAAGCGGTCGAGGGTGAGGAAACCAAACGCCTGGCGGTCGATCAGCAGGGTGTCGCCTGCACCCAACCGGCTCAGCTCGCTGGTGAATTCACCGCCCGGCACCACGATGGAGAAGAAGTCGAGGTGCTCGTCATGGGGTGCGCTGACCATGGAATAGGCGCGCCACACCACACTACCATCGGCCTTGGTCACGCCCAGGCGGGCAAACTGGCCGGAACGGAAGCGGAACCCCGCATCGCGCGTAACCCGCAGGCTGAAGAGATTCGGCGTCAACGGCTGAACATCGAGCAGGGTCTGGCGGGTGAACTTTTCGGCGCTTGCGGTCATATCGGGCTCCAGGGTTGGCGAGTGCACAGTGTCGCTTAAAGTGGCCTGGATAAAAACCACCGCTTTGTAGGGCCTCATCAAGGGCGATCGTGCTGAACGTTCAGATAAGCCCGATCGCTATAACAAAAAATTCCCAACGCAATGCTAGGACTTTTCCTACACTCTTCCGGGTACTCAAACGGATTGGATCCTGACACCCAAGGAGTCCTTCAAATGCTGCATTGGAGACCCGAAAACCTGCATGTGTTCGTCAGCGAGCGACGGCCAAGGAAGTTGTTCGACATCGCAGTGCACTTGGCTCAGGACTTGGGCATGGAATACCTCGGGCTGAATATTCGCATTCAGATCGCCACGCAGACACCCAAGATTTACCTCTACAGCAATTACCCAAACGAATGGATCGAGCGCTATCAGCGTGACGAGTTCTACAAACAGGACCCCGCCGCAAACGTGAGCCACAGCTCGACGATGCCAGTGCTGTGGACAGACGACCTGTATCGCGAAGCCCCTCGGTTTCGCGAAGAGGCTTGCCAATATGGCCTGCGTCATGGCTGGACACAGTCGCTGCACGACTTACAGCACAACGAGAGCCAGATCAGCGTAGCCAGACCCGCCGGTAACATCGACATTGCCGAACTCTACGACAAAGCCGGCAGCGTGCAGTGGCTGTGCCACACCCTTCACGCCGTACTGGGAGAGCACCACCTGAACGCACTGTGCCCACCCCAACCCAAAATGAGCGATCGGGAACTGGAAGTGCTGAAATGGTCAGCCGCCGGCAAGACCGCTGCCGACGTGGCCTGCATTCTGTCACTGTCGCAAAGCACGGTTAACTTTCATATCCGCAGCGTGATCACCAAAACCAACGCAGCCAACAAAGCCGGTGCCATCGCCATCGCCGCCCTGCGTGGCTGGATCTGACCTACAAACCTGCGACCTTGGGCAAAGCCCTGTAGAATCGTCTGGCAAAGCTCGGGGCGAACCGCAACGGGCAGTTTCATACCCGAGCCATACGCCATGCCCCTGTTGACCACCCCCTACGCCGAACTCGACCTGATCCGCCAGCCGGAGCAGGCCAACGACCCGCTTCAGGCTTTCGACGCCGCCGACGAGTACCTGCTTGCGCAGCTGCACGAGCAGGCACCCGACGCCAGCTGCCGGGTGCTGGTGCTCAATGACAGCTTTGGTGCCCTGGCCGCCAGCCTGGCGGGCCAGCTGCAGGTAGTCAGTAGTGGCGATTCGCACCTGGCGCACCTGGCGCTGGGAAAAAACCTGGCGCGCAATGGCTTGCCGTTCGACAGCGTGCCGTTCGTACCGGCCAGTGAACACTGGCAAGGCCCATTCGACCGGGTGCTGGTGCGCGTGCCAAAAACCCTGGCGCTGCTCGAAGAGCAACTGATTCGCCTGCAAGGCCACCTGGCGCCAGGGGCACAGGTGATTGCCGGGGCAATGATCAAGCACTTGCCGCGCGCGGCCGGTGACCTGATGGAAAAATACATCGGCCCGGTGCAGGCCTCGCTGGCGCAGAAAAAGGCGCGTCTGCTGACGGCAACGGTGGCCGAACTGCCGGCCGCCCGCTCGCCCTACCCTAGCCGCTATCGCCTTGAAGTGCCTGCGCTGGAGCTGGTGAACCACGCCAACGTGTTCTGCCGTGAAGGGCTGGATATCGGCACCCGGGCATTCTTGCCGCATCTGCCACGTGACCTGGGCAACGCGAGGGTGGCAGACCTGGGCTGCGGTAATGGCGTACTGGCGATTGCCAGTGCATTGGCCAACCCGGATGCCCAGTACACGCTGGTCGATGAGTCGTACATGGCAGTGCAATCGGCGCGGGAGAACTGGCAGGCTGCACTGGGCGATCGCCCGGCAACCTTCGTCGCAGCCGATGGGTTGGCCGGGGTGGAGAAGCAGTCGCTGGACGTTGTGCTGTGCAACCCGCCGTTCCACCAGCAGCAGGTGGTGGGGGATTTCCTGGCCTGGCGCATGTTCCAGCAGGCGCGTGAGGCGCTGGTGGTGGGTGGGGCGCTCTACATCGTGGGTAACCGGCACCTGGGGTATCACAGCAAGCTGGCGCGGTTGTTCCGGGGGGTGGAGCAGGTGGCAGCGACGCCCAAGTTTGTAATCCTGAAAGCCCGCAAGTAAGCACCTGCGCCGCCCCTGTGTGAGCGGGCATGCCCGCGAACACCGGCAGAGCCGGTGCCATACACCGCGTCGCGTGCTTCGCGGGCTTGCCCGCTCCCACAGTTCCAGTCCGCAGGATCAGTGGGTGGTAAGGCCCGCAGCCCCCATGAACAGCCGCATCACCCACGCCGCCACACCCAGCGCCGCCACGCTCATCGCCCAGATCAGCAACAGCCAACCCAGCCGCTGCCACAGCGGTTTCTTCTCTTCCAAGCCATGTTTGCCGGTCATCATGCGGCCCTCCTAGTGATAGCCGTCTTCATGGGTCACCTTGCCGCGGAACACGTAGTAGCTCCAGAAGGTGTACATGAGGATGAACGGCAGGATGAATAACGTGCCCACCAGCATGAAGCCCTGGCTTTGCGGTGGCGCCGCAGCATCCCAGATTGAGATCGACGGCGGGATGATGTTCGGCCACAGGCTGATGCCCAGGCCGCTGTAGCCAAGGAAGATCAGCACCAGAGTGAGCAGGAACGGCGTGTAGTGTGCGTTGCGCGCCACCGCCTTGAGCAACCCGTAGAAGGTCACCAGCACCAGCAGCGGTACCGGCATGAACCAGATCAGGTTAGGCATGCTGAACCAGCGGTCGGCGATCTGTGGATAAGCGATCGGTGTCCACAGGCTGACGATACCGATCACCACCAGCAGTACCAGCGCCAGCGGCCGGGCCATGTCGTGCATCTTCTGTTGTAGCGGCCCTTCGGTCTTCATGATCAGCCAGGTGCAGCCCAGCAGCGTGTAGGCCACGATCAGCCCCAAGCCACAGAACAGGCTGAACGGGGTAAGCCAATCGAGGGTGCCACCGGCAAAATGGCGGTCGACCACCTTGAAGCCTTCAAGGAAGGCACCCAGGGCCACGCCCTGGAAGAAGGTGGCAACCAGCGACCCCCAGATGAACGCCTTGTCCCAGATGTGGCGCTTGTCAGCTTTGGCCTTGAAGCGGAACTCGAAGGCCACGCCGCGGAAGATCAGCCCGATCAGCATCAGGATCAATGGCAGGTAAAGGGCTTCGAGCACCACGGCATAGGCCATCGGGAACGCCCCGAACAGCCCCGCCCCGCCCAGGATCAGCCAGGTTTCGTTGCCGTCCCACACCGGGGCGACGGTGTTCATCATTACATCACGGTCCTGCTCGCCCTTGACGAAGGGGAAGAGCATGCCGATACCCAGGTCGAAGCCGTCCATCACCACGTACATCATGACGCCGAAGATGATGATCACCGCCCAGATCAGCGGAAGGTCGATACCCATGGCTCAGTCCTCCTTGCTCAGGCTGGCAGTCTTGGCCTCATGGCCATCATCGGCGGCAGACAACGGCCGCGCCGGCGTACGTTTCTGGCCAGGGCCGCCCGGTGTGTGTTCGTCGCCTTCGCCGGTCTGGGGCCCTTTGCGCACCAGGCGCATCATGTAGCCAAGGCCGGTACCGAACAGGGCGAAGTACACCACCACGAACGCCACCAGGGTGAAGCCAAGCTGTGCATAACTGTGGTTGGACACACCATCCGCCGTACGCATCAGGCCATACACCACCCAAGGCTGGCGCCCTATTTCGGTGGTGAACCAGCCGGCCAGCAAGGCGATCAGCCCGGAAGGCCCCATCCATAGCGCCAGGTACAGGAACGGGCGCGAGGTGTAGAGCGTGCCGCGCTTGCGCAGCCACAGGCTCCACAGGCCGACGAAGATCATCAGGAAACCAAGCCCGACCATGATGCGGAACGACCAGAAGACGATGGTCGAGTTGGGCCGGTCCTCAGGTGGGAATTCCTTCATCGCCGGCACCTGCTTGTCCAGGCTGTGGGTGAGGATCAGGCTACCGAGCGCCGGGATTTCCAGTTTGAAGTGCGTGGTTTCGGCCTTCATGTCGGGGATGCCGAACAGGATCAACGGGGTCGGCTCGCCGGGCACGTTCTCCCAGTGGCCTTCGATGGCAGCGATTTTCACCGGCTGGTGCTTGAGCGTGTTCAGGCCATGGAAGTCGCCTATCACCGCCTGGATAGGGGCCACGATCAACGCCATCCACATGGCCATCGACAGCATCTTGCGCACCGCCGGGTTGTCACGCCCGCGCAGCAGGTGCCAAGCCGCCGAGGCGCCGACGAAGAACGCCGTGGAGACGAACGCAGCGGTGGCCATATGCATCAGGCGGTAGGGGAAGGAGGGGTTGAACACCACCGCAAACCAGTCCACCGGCACCACCCGGCCATCAATGATCTCGTGGCCTTGCGGGGTTTGCATCCAGCTGTTGGAGGCGAGAATCCAGAAGGTGGATACCAGCGTGCCCAGTGCGACCATGCAGGTGGAGAAAAAGTGCAAGCCGCGGCCTACACGGTTCCAGCCAAACAGCATGACGCCGAGGAAGCCCGCTTCGAGGAAGAAGGCGGTCAGCACCTCGTAGGTCAGCAATGGCCCGGTCACGGCGCCGGCGAACTCGGAGAAGCGGCTCCAGTTGGTACCGAACTGGTAGGCCATGACCAGGCCCGAGACCACGCCCATGCCGAAATTGACGGCGAAAATTTTCGACCAGAAGTGATAGAGGTCACGGTAGACCTGGTTGTGGGTCCGCAGCCAGAGGCCTTCGAGGACTGCCAGGTAGCTCGCCAGGCCAATGGTGATGGCCGGGAACAGGATGTGGAACGACACGGTAAAGGCAAACTGCATTCGGGCGAGCTCTAGGGCCTCTATTCCGAACATGGTGCTTCCTCTTCAGATAATCCGGCGTCCGGGCTTGTGGCCTCAGTCGCCCACTGCCCCCACTGGGTCGAGTACGGCGTGTTGGAATTGTTCTGTTCGATCGCAGGGATTCCGGCCCAAAGGGCCTATTCGTTGAATCTGGAACGATTGATCCAGATCAACGAATGCTAGGAAGCATAGTCCCGAATGGCCCGGCAAGCCGTGTGGTTGATTGCCGCGTGACCGGTTGCCACACCCTCTTTCATTACGGGTGAAAAAGTGCAGATCCGGGCAAACAGTAACCGTTTGTTACAAACAGATGATACGCTGCGCCCCCCTCTACTGCGCCGAGGCCCCTGGTTTCCGATGTCTGATTCCGCACCGCAGTTGTTACGTCACCACCGCCCTTTCCTGGCGTTCTGGCTGGCCCGTGTGTTTACCGCCAGCGGCTTCCAGATGCTCACCGTGGCCATTGGCTGGCACCTCTATCAATTGACCGGCAACGTGCTGGACCTGGGCCTTGTCGGCCTGGTGGAATTTGCACCACGGGTGCTGTTCATGCTGCACACCGGGCATGTGGCCGACCGCTATGACCGGCGCAAAGTCGCCGCCCTGTGCCAGAGCCTGCAGGGGCTGATCGCCCTGGCGCTGGCGGTGGGTAGCGCGACTGACAGCGTCACCCGAGAACTCATTTTCGCCCTGGCCTTCCTGCTGGGTGCCACACGCTCGTTCGAAATGCCGGCGACTCAGGCGCTGTTGCCCAACGTGGTGCCGCCTGGGCTGTTCCCAAGGGCGGTGGCGGCGTCGGCGTCAGCCACCCAGTCGGCGACTATCGTGGCGCCAGCGGTGGGCGGCTTCCTGTATGCCTTTGGCAGCATCTGGGTGTATGGCCCCACCGTGGCCCTGTACGCCATCGCCTGCGTGCTCACCCTGAGCCTGCAGGCACGCGGCCAGGTCGTGCAGCGCGGGCGGGCCAGCATCGAATCGCTGCTGGCCGGCATTCGCTTCATCCGCAGCCGGCCTGACATCCTCGGCGCAATCTCGCTGGACCTGTTTGCCGTTCTGCTGGGTGGGGCCACCGCGCTGCTGCCGGTGTTCGCCAAGGACATCCTGCTGACCGGCCCGCTGGGCCTCGGCCTTTTGCGTTCGGCGCCGGCAGTGGGCGCATTGCTGATGTCGGTGTGGCTGGCGCGCTTCCCGTTCGAGCGCAATGTGGGGCGCACCATGTTCACGGCAGTCGGCGTGTTCGGCGTGGCGACCATCGCCTTCGGCCTGTCGACCTCGTTCTGGTTCTCGCTGGCGGTGCTGGTGGTGCTGGGCGCGGCGGACATGATCAGCATGGTGATTCGCGGGGCTTTCGTGCAACTGGAAACGCCGGATGAAATGCGCGGGCGGGTGAGCGCTGTGAACGGGTTGTTCATTGGTGCCTCGAACCAGCTCGGTGAGTTCGAATCCGGGGTGACGGCGCACTGGTTTGGCACAGTGCCAGCGGTGGTGATGGGCGGAGTGGGCACGTTGGTGGTGACCGGGGTGTGGATAAAACTGTTCCCAACACTGGCAAAACGGGATCGGTTGCATAACAACTGAATGGGTGGCCTATGCCGGCCTCTTCGCGGGCTAGCCCGCTCCCACAGGGATTGCACAGGCTAATAAAAACCCATTCCCCAACGGCCATAGGCCCCCGCCGAGCATGCTGGTATCATTCGCGGCTTTTTTCCTCCCCACACAAAACCACGGCAACCGGTACGGTCTGTGCTTTGCTGATGGGGTCGATACATTCATGGCGCCGGGGGCGCCTTGGGGAGCGGGCATGCTGGAAAGGCTGTTTCAACTAAGAGCACACAACACCAACGTACGCACGGAGATTCTTGCGGGCGTCACTACCTTCCTGGCCATGGCCTACATCCTGTTCGTCAACCCGAGCATCCTCGGCGAGACCGGGATGGACAAGGGCGCGATCTTTGTGGCCACGTGCCTGGCAGCGGCCATCGGGTCCACCACCATGGGCCTGATCGCCAACTACCCGATCGCCCTGGCGCCGGGCATGGGCCTGAACGCGTTCTTCACCTACACCGTGGTGCTGCACATGGGCCACACCTGGCAAGTTGCGCTGGGCGCGGTGTTTTTGTCGGCGGTGATGTTCTTCCTGTTGTCGATCTTCCGCATCCGCGAATGGATCGTGAACAGTATCCCGCTGCCGCTGCGTTCGGCGATTGCCGCGGGTATTGGTCTGTTCCTGGCATTGATCGCCCTGCATAACGCCGGCATTGTCGTCGATAACCCGGCAACCCTGGTTGGCCTGGGCGACCTCAAGCAGCCTGCACCGATCCTCGCCACCCTGGGCTTCTTCCTGATCGTGGGGCTTGAGTCGCTGAAAGTACGCGGCGCCGTGCTGATCGGCATTCTGGCAGTGACCATCGCCTCAATCGTGATGGGCGTGACGCCGTTTGCCGGCATCGTCTCCATGCCGCCTTCGCTGGCACCGACCTTTCTGCAGCTGGATGTCGCCGGCGCGCTGGACGTGGGCCTGGTCAGCGTGATCTTCGCCTTCCTGTTCGTCGACCTATTCGACAACTCCGGCACCCTGATCGGCGTGGCCAAGCGCGCCGGGCTGATGGGCAAGGACGGCCACATGCCGAAGATGGGCCGCGCCCTGATCGCCGACAGCACAGCCGCCATGGCCGGTTCGCTGCTGGGCACCTCGACCACCACCAGCTACATTGAATCCGCTGCGGGCGTCAGCGCCGGTGGCCGCACCGGTCTGACCGCTATCGTGGTTGCCGTGTTGTTCCTACTGGCGTTGTTCTTCGCCCCGCTGGCCGGAAGCGTGCCTGCGTTCGCCACCGCTCCGGCGCTGCTGTTCGTCGCCGTGCTGATGGCCTCGGGCCTGGCAGAAATAAACTGGGACGATGTCACCGAAGCCGCGCCAGTGGTCGTGACCGCCCTGGCCATGCCACTGACCTATTCGATCGCCAACGGCATCGCCTTCGGCTTCATTTCCTGGACCGCCGTCAAGCTGATCTCCGGCCGCCACCGCGACCTGAACCCGGCCCTGGTGATCCTTTCCATCCTGTTCGTCATCAAGCTGGGCTGGTTCAACGCATGAGTGCTGCTTTCGACCCCTCCTCCTACGCCACCCAGCTGGACGCCAAGGTAGCCCGGCTGCGCGAGCTGCTGGCGCCGTTCGGCGCACCAGAGCCGGCTGTTTTCGACTCGCCGCGCGAGCACTACCGCCTGCGCGCCGAGTTCCGCCTGTGGCGCGAGGATGGCCAGCGCCACTACGCCATGTTTGCCCCGGGCGATAAGCACAAGGCGATCCTGATCGACGATTTCCCCATTGCCAGCCAGCGCATCAATGCACTGATGCCGCGCCTGAAGGCGGCCTGGCAGGCCAGCGAGGAACTGGGCAACCGCCTGTTCCAGGTGGAGTTCCTCACCACCCTGGCCGGCGATGCGATGATCACCATGTGCTACCACCGCCCGCTGGACGAGGCCTGGGAAGTAGAAGCGCGGCAACTGGCTGAAACGCTGGGCGTGAGCGTCATTGGCCGTTCCAAGGGCAAGCGCCTGGTGATCGGCCGCGACTACGCGGTGGAAAAACTCGACGTGGCTGGCCGTGTGTTCAGCTATCGCCAACCGGAAGGCGCGTTCACCCAGCCCAACGGCGCGGTGAACCAGAAGATGCTGAGCTGGGCCTTCGAGGCCATTGGCGAGCGCCAGGACGATCTGCTGGAGCTGTATTGTGGCAACGGCAACTTCACCCTGCCGCTGGCCACCCGCGTGCGCCAGGTGCTGGCGACCGAAATCAGCAAGACCTCGGTCAATGCCGCGCTCAGCAACCTCGACGAGAACGCTGTGGATAACGTGCGTTTGGTGCGCTTGTCGGCCGAAGAGCTGACCCAGGCGCTGAATGAGGTGCGGCCGTTCCGCCGCCTGGAAGGCATCGACCTGAAAAGCTATGACTTCGGTACTGTGTTCGTCGACCCGCCGCGTGCGGGGATGGACCCTGACACCTGCGAGCTGACCCGGCGTTTCGAGCGGATCCTGTACATCTCCTGCAACCCCGAGACACTGGCGCAGAACATTGCCCAGCTGCAAGATACCCACCGTATCGAACGCTGCGCGCTGTTCGACCAGTTCCCGTACACCCATCACATGGAAAGCGGCGTGTTGCTGGTCCGGCGCTGATCCGCTACCCGGTGGGGCCTTCAAGGCTCCACCGGGCGCCTCAGGAGAGCTGTGCCGATGGACCAGTTGAACGCCATGCAAGCCTTTCGCCGGGTCGTCGACCTCGGCAGCTTCAGTGCCGCCGCCAGCCAGGCCGGCCTGTCCCATACCGTGCTGTCACGCCAAGTGAAACAGCTGGAACGCCAGTTGGGCACGCAACTGCTCACCCGCACTACCCGCCGCCTGCACCTGACCGAAGCCGGCACACTCTTCTACCGCCACTGCGTGCAGATCCTCGAGCAGATGCAGGCGATGACCCTGGAGCTTTCCGAACATCAGCAGCAGCCCACGGGTACCCTGCGCCTGGGCGTGGCCACGGCCTTCGGCGAACTTGAACTGGGGCGCTGGCTGCCGGACTTCGTCGAGCACCACCCGCACCTGCAGGTCGAGCTCCATTGCAGCGATCGCTTCATCGACCTGCTGGAAGAACAAATCGATATTTGCCTTCGGATAACCGATCATCTGCCTGACTCCAGCCTGGTAGCCCGCCTGCTGGCCCGCAGCGAGGTGCTGCTGGTGGCTGCGCCACGCTACCTTGAACGCCACGGCACGCCTACTTCCCTCGACACGCTGGTTGGCCATCCCCTGCTCGGCTACAGCAATCTGCCTCACCCACAGCGTCTGTATCTGACCAACCCCGAGGGTGAACAGCGCAATATCCTGATGCCCCGGCGCCTCAGCGCCAACTCGCCGATGGCCTTGCGTGCTGCTGCCATCGGCGGGCTGGGCATTGCCAGCTTTGATCGTTTCATCGTGCATGACGCCTTGCTGGACGGGCGCCTGGTGCCGGTGCTCAAAGGCTGGAAACTGCCACCACGCAACCTGTATGCGGTGTACCCGCAAAGCCGCTACCTGGCACCCAAGGTGCGGGCGTTGCTGGACTATGCGCAAACCTACTACGCACAGCCGAGATGGCAGGACTGATCTGTGCAGAACATGAACAAGTCATGCGCTCCAAGAGGCGTATTTGTGCAGAAACTGTTTGGTTAGGCTTCGTTGCACTGTCACTCAACGAAGGAGCACTACCATGAAAGCATTGCAGGCGATCATTACGGGCGTGGCGCTCGCCACCCTGGCCGTTGGCATCAACGCGGCAGAAAAAACCGTGTCAGTACCCGACAGCGCAGCGCTGAAATGGCAGGACGTACCCAACACCAACGGTGCAGTCAGCTACGCCAATGTTGAAGGGGATATCTTCGGCAAGGGGCCTTATTCGGCCTATGTGAAATTCAGTAAGGGTACCGACAACGACCAGCACCAGCACAGCCAGGCACTGCCGACCGTTGTCCTGAAAGGTACTTTCTACGCGGTGATCGACGGCAAGCGCACTGAGTTTCCCGCAGGATCCTACTACAAGCTGCCGGCCGACCTGGTGCATGAAAGCGGATGCACTGCGACGGCCGATTGCCTGCTGTTCCAGTACCAGGCCGATGCGTTTGACCTGAAGCCTGTGAACAGCTGATAGCCCGGGGCCGCCTTGCGGCCCCAGGTTTTCATCAGAAGTCGAAGAACACCGTCTCACCTTCACCCTGAATACGGATATCAAAGCGATACGCCGTCATCCCGTCCACTTCGCAACGCTTGGCAATCAAGGTTTCACGCCGCTGTGGCTGCTCGATCAGGTTCAGCATCGGGCACTTGGCGTTAGCCTGGGCTTCGTCATCGAAATACAGGCGCGTGTGCAGGTGGATATTGATGCCACGGGCGAACAGGCTGATGTTGATGTGCGGCGCCATCGGCACGCCAGCCGCGTTGTTCACCACACCCGGCTTGACCGTATGCAGGGTCCACTCACCGGCATCAAAAGTGGTGGCGGTGCGACCAAAGCTGTTGAAGGCGTTTTCCAGGTTGTAGGCATCCTGGTATTCGCCGTTGGCGTCGGCTTGCCACACTTCCAGGAACGAGTCGCGCACCAGGTGGCCGTTACCGTCATACACTTGGCCGATCAGCAGAATGTGCTCGCCCGGCGCGTCTGGCTTGGCCAAGCGGTTCCAGATTTCCTGGTCGCGGGTCGGGTTGCCGGCCGCTTCCAGGGCCAGGCCGATGTGCACGTAGGGGCCGGCGGTCTGCGAAGGGGTTTCCGGCAGCAGTTCGATTGGCATGGCGGGGTCCTCAGCAGTTCTCGAAGTGGGTCTTGCGCTGGCCACGCAGCACGATGTCGAAGCGGTAGGCCAGGCAGTCCATCGGGTTGGCGTTGCTCATGTCGAGCTTGGCGATCAGCTGCTGCACGGCTTGCGGGTTGGCGATCGACTTGACGATCGGGCACATCGGGATCAGCGGGTCACCCTCGAAGTACAGCTGGGTGATCAGCTTGGTCGCAATCGACGGGCCACTGATAGCGAAGTGGATGTGCGCCGGGCGCCAGTCGTTCGGGCCGTTGCGCCATGGGTACGGGCCTGGCTTGATGGTGCGGAAGCTGTAGTAGCCGTCACGGTCGGTCAGGCAACGGCCAACGCCACCGAAGTTCGGGTCCAGCGGTGCCAGGTAACGGTCGTTCTTGTGGCGGTAGCGGCCGCCGGCGTTGGCTTGCCACATCTCCACCAGGGTGTTCGGCACAGGCTTGCCGTACTGGTCGACGACGCGGCCGGCAACGATGATGCGTTCGCCGATTGGCAGGCCACCGTTGTTGAAGTTCAGCAGCAGGTCATGGTCGTGGGCACCGAAGCCCAGGTGGGAAAAGTCTGGCCCCGTGGTTTCGCTGATCGACTGTGGAATGCTGACCAGTGCCTGGCGCGGCGAGCGGGCAATGGACGTCTTGTAGTCAGGCGTAAGGGCTTTGGGGTGCCAGTTGCGATCACGGATCACGAAGCGGCTGTTGTCCTGTGCGGGCATGCCGGTTTCCTCTCTTGGAATTATGTGAACGCCTGGGCGTGGCAGGCGGACTTGCAGTTTCAGGCATGTCGCGCGCGATGAATATTGAAATCAGCCCTCTCTAACATAACCATTTGGTTATGGATTAACACCTTGGCCTGACACCTGCTGCTGTCGTGAACTAATCTTTGTCTTCTTGTTTCACGCTCGGGAGAGCACTCATGGAATGGCGAAAAGGCCGACGCAGCGACAACGTGGTCGATGCCCGAGGCGAAGGTGGCGGTGGCGGCGGCATGCGTTTCGGCGGCGGCAAGGGGCTGGGGCTTGGGGCGATCCTGCTGATCGTCGGCATCGGCTGGCTCACCGGGCAGGATCCGCTGCAGATTCTTGGCCAGCTCGCCGGCCAGATGGAGCAGCAACAGACGCAGGTTGCACCGAGTGGTGCGGGTGGCAAGGCGCCACCGGCCAATGACCAGCAGGCCGAATTCGTTGCCTCGATCCTGGGCGACACCGAAGACACCTGGAAAGCCTTGTTTGCCGAAGCCGGCCAACAGTACCGCGACCCCAAGCTGGTGCTGTTCAGTGGCCAGGTCAATTCAGCCTGTGGTTTCGCCTCGGCGGCAGTGGGGCCGTTCTATTGCCCGGCAGACCAGCGGGTGTACCTGGACATGTCGTTCTTCCGCGAAATGGAAACCCGCTTTGCTGCCGCTGGCGACTTCGCTCAGGCCTACGTGATCGCACACGAAATCGGCCACCATGTGCAAACGCTGCTGGGCGTTTCGGCCAAGGTGGATGCCGCGCGCCGCAACGGCCAGCGCATGGAAGGCGACAACGGCCTGCTGGTGCGCCAGGAGCTGCAAGCCGACTGCCTGGCCGGTGTGTGGGCCTACCAGGCGCAAAAGCGCCTGAACTGGCTGGAACCAGGCGACGTCGAGGAAGCGCTGAACGCAGCCAATGCCATTGGCGATGACCGCCTGCAGCAGCAAGGCCGCGGGCGCGTGGTGCCGGACTCGTTCACCCATGGCACGTCGGCACAGCGGGTGCGCTGGTTCAAAGCCGGGTTTGCCCAAGGTGAGGTGAACAGCTGCGATACCTTCAGCGCGCGTAGTCTCTGAAAATGCCGGGGCTGCATTGCAGCCCCAATTTATCCAATTACAAATCTGCTGAAAAAGCGTTTCAGCTTCACTGTTCATTGCCGATAACCCCTGCACGAGTCAGCGGGCACCCAGAACAACAACGCCTTGCGATCGAAGATCAAGAGAGCAAAAACTACTTCTGGAGTGCGTGCATGAACAGCTGGTTCGCCAACATCAGCGTCAACCTCAAACTCGGCCTGGGCTTCGGCCTGGTGCTGGTCCTCACCGGCCTGCTGGCCCTCACCGGCTGGACCAGCCTGGGCAGCCTGATCGACCGCAGCAACTGGATGGGCGACATCGGCCAGCTGAACAAGGACCTCACCGACCTGCGCATTGCGCGCCTGCAGTACATGATCGCCAACGGCGACGATGCCGCCGCCGCCAACACCCAGACCAAACTGGACGCCTTCAGCAAGCAACAGGCTTACCTGGCCAGCACCTTCAAGAGCCCGGAAAACATCAAGCTGCTGAATGAACTGGGCGAAACCATCAGCGCCTACAAGCTGTCGCTGAACAAGATGCGCCAGGGCTACGACGCCACCCGTACCGCGCGCACGGCGATGGACAGCTCAGCAACCCGCGCCGACCAGGCCATGGACATCCTCAGCCAGGAAGTGATGGCTCGCCCCGAGGCCGACAGCGTACGCCTGGCCCAGTACCAGCTGATCAGCAAGGCCCGCCAGCAACTGTTGCAGGTGCGCATCGATGTGCGCGGCTACATTGCCGACAACACTGCCGCCAACGAGCAGGCGGCCCTGCGCCAGCTGGATGCGGCGCTGGCCGATATCGACAACCTCAAGCGCCAGCTGCCCGCCGAAGATGCCCGCCTGCAACAGTTCGAGCGCTCGGTGCTGGCCTACCGCGACGCCGTCCGCCAATTCCGCGACGCAGTCGCCGACATCAGCACCTCACGCGCCGAAATGACCGTACAGGGTGCCGACATCGTCAAGCGCAGTGATGCGCTGTACCAGATCCAGCTGGAGCGCCGCGACATCGAAAGCACCCAGGCCCGCAGCCTGCAGGCCATCGCCACGTTGCTGGCGCTGTTGGTTGGCGTGCTGGCAGCGGTGCTGATCACCCGCCAGATCACCGGCCCGCTGCGTGAAACCCTGGGCGCGGTGGAAAAGATCGCCAGCGGCGACCTCACCCAACACCTGCGCGTCACCCGGCGCGATGAGTTGGGGGTGTTGCAGCAAGGCATCGCACGCATGGGCACCACCCTGCGCGAGCTGATCACCGGCATTCGCGATGGCGTCACCCAGATCGCCAGCGCCGCCGAAGAGCTGTCGGCAGTCACCGAACAGACCAGCGCGGGCGCCAACAGCCAGAAGGTCGAGACCGACCAGGTGGCCACCGCCATGCACGAAATGGCCGCCACCGTTCAGGAAGTGGCACGCAACGCCGAGCAGGCCTCGCATGCCGCCACCGGTGCCGACGACGAAGCCCGTGCCGGCGATCGCGTGGTGGGCGAGGCGATTGGCCAGATCGAGCGCCTGGCCGAAGACATGCACCGCTCCACCGAAGCCATGAACCTGCTGCAGCAGGAAAGCCAGAAGATCGGCAGCGTGATGGACGTGATCAAGTCGGTGGCCGAACAGACCAACCTGCTGGCGCTGAACGCGGCGATCGAGGCCGCGCGTGCCGGCGAGGCCGGGCGTGGTTTTGCCGTGGTCGCCGACGAAGTACGCGGCCTGGCCCAGCGCACGCAGAAGTCCACCGAAGAAATCGAAGAGCTGATTGCCAGCCTGCAACATGGCACCCAGCAAGTGGCGAACGCCATGCACGGCAGCCGTACCCTCACCGACAGCAGTGTCGAGCTGGCACGCAAGGCCGGGGCTTCGCTGGAGAGCATCACCAGCACGGTGTCGAGCATCCAGTCGATGAACCAGCAGATTGCGGCGGCGGCAGAGCAGCAAAGCGCGGTGGCTGAAGAGATCAGCCGCAGCATTCTGAATGTGCGTGATGTGTCGGAGCAGACGGCAGCGGCCAGTGACGAAACCGCGGCGTCCAGTGTGGAACTGGCGCGGCTGGGTGGGCAGTTGCAGACGCTGGTCAGCCAGTTCCGCGTCTGACCATAAGATAGCATTCGCGGGCAAGCCCGCTCCCACAGGTACAGCGCAATATCTGAAGATTGCACGAACCCTGTGGGAGCCGGCTTGCCCGCGAATGCGTCAGCACTGCCTACAGTGCTCTATTTGACGATCATCCCCACCCCACGCCCACGCGGATCGGAGGCGGTCTCAAGCTTCGCCCCGTCCACCCGGATCGCCTGGATATCCCCCATCTCCCAGCCCTGGTCCTCCAGCACATAACCCATCTTCTTCAACTTATCTGCCTCCGGCCCGGTCAACGGCGCATAGGCATCAAAGTAAATGGTGTCCTTGGGCAGCAACTGATGGTGCACGCGCTGCGCCGCCACCGCCTTGTCCAGCGGCATGCCGTAGTCGTACAGGTTGTTCATCACCTGGAAGATCGAGGTAAAGATCCGCGAGCCACCCGGCGTGCCGATTACCAGCACCACCTTGCCATCGCGGGTCATCAGGCTAGGGCTCATCGACGACAGCATACGCTTGCCCGGTTCGATGGCATTGGCATCGCCCCCCACCACACCAAAGGCATTCGCCGCCCCCGGCTTGGCGCTGAAGTCATCCATCTCGTCGTTGAGCAGGAAGCCTGCCCCCTTCACCACCACGCCACTGCCGTAGTCGAGGTTGAGGGTGTAGGTGTTGCTGACCGCGTTGCCCTGCTTGTCGACGATGGAGAAGTGCGTGGTCTGGTGCGGCTCAAGGCCCGGCTTGACCTTGTCGGTGTCGGAAATGGCCTTCGGGTTGACCTGCGCGGCACGCTTGGCCAGGTAGTCCTTGGCCACCAGTTTATCCACAGGTACCTTGGTGAACGCCGGGTCACCGAGGTAGTCGGCGCGGTCGGCGAACACGCGCTTCTCGATCTCGGCCAACAGGTGAATGTACTGCGCCGAGTTGTGCGCTACCCCTTTGAAGTCCGCCGCGCGGTCTTCCTTGATGCCCAGCAGCTGGGCCAGGGCCACACCGCCAGAGCTTGGCGGTGGCGCGGTGTAGACCACGTTGCCACGCCAGCTCACGGCCATCGGCTCACGCCATACGGCCTTGTAGTCCTTCAGGTCTTCTTTGGTGATCAGGCCCTTGTCGGCCTTCATCTGCGCCACCAGCAGGTCGGCGGTCTTGCCTTGGTAGAACTCGCTCACGCCCTTGTCAGCGATACGTTCCAGTGTCTGGGCCATTTCTGGCTGTTTGAACAGTTCACCGACCTTCATGCTGCCGAAATAGTCGTTGAAGTTGGTCGCCGTCTTGAACATGCCTTGGGCATCGTTGCGGTACTGGTACTGCTTTTCCGCCACCTTGAAGCCGTTTTTCGCATAGCCGATGGCCGGGGTCAGCAGCTCGCTCCAGGGCAGCTTGCCGAACTTCTTGTGTGCCTCCCACAGGCCCATCACGGTGCCGGGCACACCTGCTGCACGCACCCCGACCAGGCTGAGGTTCTCGATGACTTCGCCCTTGTCATCCAGGTACATGTCGCGCGTGGCGGCCTTTGGCGCGACTTCGCGGTAATCGAGGAAGTAAGGCTTGCCGTCGACGAACAGGGTCATGAACCCGCCACCACCAATGTTGCCAGCTTCAGGGTACGTCACCGCCAAGGTGAAGGCAGTGGCCACCGCGGCATCCACCGCGTTACCACCCTTTTTCAGAACATCGGCAGCCACCTGTGCACCATATTGATCGGGGGCAGCCACCGCGCCCCCCTCCAGCGTGGCGGCGTAAACCGAGGAACAGCTCAGGATCGAGGCTGCGAGAGCCAGGTACTGGAACGGAACAATACGCATGACACTTCCTTGGTGTTGTTTTTGTTGAGCAGTCAGTAAGGCCGAAGCGGTTCGACTGCGCAATAACACGCAGGAAGTTTCGCCGCCTGCGGACAGGATCTGTCGCGTTCAGGCAACTCAGCAGGCGTACATCGCCAGCTTGCGCTGGATGAAATCAAGGAAGCACTGGATACGCAATGCCAGCTGGGTGTTGCGGTAGTACACCGCGTGAATCGGTTGGCGATAGCCATTGTTGGCCTCGCTCAGCAGCACCTGCAGGCGCCCGGTGCGAATGTCCTCGTGGGTCATGAAGTGCGACAGACTGACGATGCCCTCGCCGGCCAGCGCCAGCTGGCGCAGGGTCTCGCCACTGGAGGCGATCAGCGCCGGGCGAATGCTCCAACGGTCACCCTGGGCATGGCGCAGTGGCCACTGGTTGAGCGATTCGGGCTGGCTGAAACCCAGCAGGCAATGGTTGGCCAGGTCCTCGACCTGCTGCGGTGTACCGTGCTGCTCAAGGTAAGCCGGGCTGGCCAGCACCTGCACCGGGCTGCAACCGAGGTTGCGTGCGTGCAGGCTGGAGTCGGCCAGCTCACCGATGCGGATGGCCACGTCGGTGCTCTGCTCCAGCAGGTCGATGATCAGGTCGTCGGTGTTCAGCTCCAGCTCGATACCCGGGTACTGGCGGCGAAACTCGCCGATCCACGGCAAGATGGCATGCAGCATGAACGGCGCGGCCGCATTGATGCGCAGGCGCCCGGTAGCGGTCTGGCGGTTCATCGACAGGCGCTCTTCCATCTCGTCCATCTGCTCCAGTACCTGCCGCGAACGCTCAAGGAAAAAGCGCCCTTCCTCGGTCAGGTCCATACGCCGGGTGGTGCGGTTGACCAAGGTAGTGCCGAGCTTGCCCTCCAGGCGCGACAAGGTACGGCTGACGGCGGACGGGGTCTGGCCCATCTGCTCGGCAGCGGCAGAGATCGAGCCGCAGTCGATGACGGCGACGAACACCTGGAGCTCTTCGGATCGGGTTTTCACATTCTGGCCTGCGGCAGCTACTTGTCTGGATTAGATCGCCTTGCCGAACACCTTGTCCAGATGTGCCTCATAAGCCGCCAGTGCCGCCGGTACATCCGGGCGTTTCATCACATCCACCGCCAGGAAGGTCGGCAGGCCGGTCATGCCAAGGAACTGGTTGGCCTTGTGGAACGGGAAGTACACGGCATCCACACCCTTGCCTTCGAAGAAGTCGGCAGGGTCATCGAATGCCTGCTGCGGCGCGTTCCAGGTCAGCGACAGCATGTACTGCTTGCCATGCACCAAACCACCGCTGCCGTACTTTTGCGAGTGGTCCGAACGGGTGCGGCCATCGTTGGCGTAAAGGCTACCATGGCCAGCGGTGAAGACTTCATCGATGTACTTCTTCACGGTCCAGGGCGCGCCCATCCACCACCCCGGCATTTGATAGATGATGACATCGGCCCAGAGGAACTTCTCCACTTCAGCCTGCACGTCGTAGCCGCCGTCGATGAAAGTCTCCTGCACATCGAAACCGGCGCGGTCCAGGTGAGCGATGGCCGCTTCGTGTAAGGTCGCGTTGAGGCGACCATCGGAGTGAGCGAACTGTTTACCACCATTGAGCAGAAGGATCTTTTTCATGCTGGCCTCCCCGGCCGGGTCAGAATTCATGCCGGCAGGTTAGAGACTCATGGGGGTGGGATATAGCGGTAACGAGGCAAAATACAATTGACCAGAAGTCACGAATGCGCACCTTATTATTGCCGTAGAATCGGTTCACCTTCCCATCACCGAGTAGCGCCCCATGAGCGAGCAGTTCGCCTTCATCCTCAAAGCCAAGACCCGCCCGGAAATGGCTGACGCCTTCGAAAACCTGTTCCGCCCTTATGTCGAGCCAAGCCGCCAGGAGCCGGGCTGCATCGAGTACCACATGCTGCGTGACCAGCAGGACCCGAGCCTGTTCGTGTTCTTCGAAGTGTGGGCCGACCAGGCTGCGCTGGATGTGCATTCGGCCCTGCCGCACATGGCCGCGTTCTTCGAAAAGCGCATGGATTACCTGGAGCGCGATTTCGATATCCAGCGGGTCGACATGCTCAGCGCCTCAAGCGCTAGCCGTTGATCAGCAAATGGCCGCCCAGTGCGGCCAGGCCGATGAAAAAGCAACGTTTGAACACCAGCGCGCTGATGCGTTGACGCAACCACTGGCCCACCAGCATGCCGAGCAGGGCTGGCGCCAGCATCAGCAGCGAAGCTCCCAACGCCTGGCCACCGAGGGCATCCTGCCCGGCCAGGCCAACGGCCAGCGCCAGGGTCGAAACCGTGAACGACAGGCCCAAGGCCTGGATCATTTGCTCGCGGCTCAGCCCCAGGCTCTGCAGGTAGGGCACAGCCGGTATCACGAATACACCGGTTGCCGCCGTGATTACCCCCGTCACCAGCCCGCAGGCTGGCCCCAGCCAACGTTCGTGCCTCGCCGCCAGATGCAAGCCTGGGCCGAGCAGCCCGTACACTGCATACACCAGCAAGGCCGCACCCAACGCGTGCACGGCCCATGGACCACTGTTGATCCCCAACCAGGCACTGCCCAGCAAGGTGCCGATGAAGATCAGCGCCAACATCGGCACCAACCGCGCCAGCAACGCTCGCAGGTGCCCACCACTTGCCAATTGCCAAAGGTTGGTGAGGGTCGAAGGCACGATCAGCAGCGCAGCAGCCTGCGCCGGTGACATCGCCAGACCCAGCAGGCCCATGGCGATGGTCGGCATACCCAGGCCGATCACCCCTTTGACGGCGCCGGCCAGCAGGAAGGTCAGCACCACCAGAAGCGAGAGCGCTGGGCCAATGTTCTGGTAGAAAGCGAGCAAGGTAGTCATGGGCCGATAATGGCGTGCGCCGAGCGCGCTGAAAACCCCGGCCTCAACCAATGTGAGCAATTTCTCGGCCACTCACTTGCAGCCAGCAAAATCCTCGGCACACAATCGGCCCATCGCACCACTAAAAAGGACTTTCCAGTGGCATCGATCTACCAGCTCAAACCACGCTTCCAGGCCCTGCTGCGCCCAACCGTCCAGCGCCTGCATGACCGGGGCGTCACCGCCAACCAGGTCACCGTCACCGCCGCCGTGGTATCGATCCTGCTGGGCCTGCTGCTGGCCGCCCTGCCCCATGCCACTTGGTTGTTCATCCTGGTGCCAGTGTGGATGCTGCTGCGCATGGCGCTGAATGCCGTCGACGGCATGCTGGCCCGGGAGTTCGGCCAGCAATCCACCCTCGGCGCCTACCTCAACGAACTCTGCGACGTGATCGCCGACGCCGCCCTGTACCTGCCCTTCGCCCTGCTGGCTGGCGTGTCACCTACGCTGGTGGTGCTGGTGGTGCTGTGCGCCACCTTCAGCGAGTACGCCGGGGTCATGGGCCCGCTGGCCGGCGCATCGCGGCGTTATGACGGCCCCATGGGCAAAAGCGACCGCGCCTTTGCCTTCGGCGTGCTCGGCACCGGCGTCGCCTTTGGCCTGCTGAACGGCAGCTGGATCAATGGCTTGCTGCTGGTCATCCTCGCGCTCTCGCTCTATACCCTCTACAACCGGGTTCGCCAAGGGCTGGCCGAAACCCGCAGAGCCTAAAATCGTCGCAAAAGGACGTTGACCATGCGCCAAGCGCAAGCGCTGCACTTCTCCACCCATGACGGTGTCGAGCTGCACTACCGTCATTGGCCTGCCACCCGCAACGAACACCAGCCACGCCGGGCCGTGGTGATGTTCCACCGAGGCCATGAACACGGCGGGCGTATGGCCCACCTGGCCGATGAACTGGACATGCCGGGCTACGACTTCTTCGCCTGGGATGCGCGCGGCCACGGCCAGTCGCCAGGTGCGCGCGGCGACAGCCCGGGGTTCGCCACCAGCGTGCGCGACGTGCAAACCTTCATCGAACATATCCAGGCCCACCACGGTATCGCCGAGCAGGACGTGGTGGTGCTGGCGCAAAGCGTCGGCGCCGTGCTGATTGCCACCTGGGCGCACGACTACGCGCCCAAGGTGCGCTGCCTGGTGCTGGCCTCGCCGGCATTCAAGGTCAAGCTGTACGTGCCGTTCGCCCGCCCCGGCCTGAAACTGCTCAAGGCCTTGCGCGGCAACTTCTTCGTCAACAGCTACGTCAAGCCGCGCCTGCTTACCCATGACCCGGAGCGGGTGATGTCGTACGTGGCCGACCCGCTGATCAGTCGGCCGATTTCAGTGACCATGCTGCTGGGCCTGTACGAAGCCGCCGACCGGGTAGTAGCAGACGCTCAGGCCATTCAGGTACCGACCCAATTGCTGGTCTCGGGGGCCGACTTCGTGGTCGAGCGCCAGCCACAGGAGCGCTTTTTCGAACGGCTGGGCAGTGCTCGCAAGGAAATGCACATACTGCCCGGGTTCTTCCACGACACCTTGGGTGAACGTGATCGGGCCCATGCGCTGAGGCGTATCGAACGGTTTGTCGAACACTGCTTCACCCACCCCGCCGCACAGCCGTCATTGCTGGATGCCGACAAGACCGGCGCCAGCTGCGCCGAGGCCGAGGGCCTGGCCGCACCCTTGCCACGCAATTCGCCCCGCGACCTTTACTGGCGCGCCACCCGCGCGGGCCTGCAGCTGGGCAAGGGGCTGTCCGAAGGCGTGAAGCTGGGCTTCGACACCGGCTTCGACTCGGGCAGCACCCTCGACTACGTGTACCGCAACCAGCCGACCGGCAAGGGCAAACTGGGCCGCCTGATCGACCAGAACTACCTCGACGCCATCGGCTGGCGTGGCATTCGCCAGCGCAAGCTGCACGTCGAAGAATTGCTGCGCCTGGCCATCGCCCGCCTGCGTGAACAACAACGGCCCGTGCACATTGTCGATATTGCCGCCGGCCATGGCCGCTACATCCTCGAAGCCCTGCAAGACCTTGAGCAGCTGCCGGATTCGATCCTGCTGCGCGACTACAGCGAACTGAACGTTCAGCAAGGCAGCGCGCTGATCAGCGAAAAGGGCCTGGCCGACATCGCCCGCTTCGTCCAGGGCGATGCTTTCGCTCGCCAGAGCCTGGCCACACTTGAACAACCCCCATCGCTGGCCGTGGTGTCAGGGCTGTACGAACTCTTCCCCAGTAACCAGCTGGTGGGCGACTCGTTGGCCGGGCTGGCCGACGCCGTAGAGGATGGCGGCTACCTGGTCTACACCGGCCAGCCGTGGCACCCGCAACTGGAGATGATTGCCCGCGCCCTCACCAGCCATCGGGGTGGCGAGGCCTGGGTGATGCGCCGCCGCAGCCAGGCCGAGATGGACCAGCTGGTCGAGGCAGCGGGCTTCCGCAAGCTGGCCCAGCGTATCGATGAATGGGGCATTTTCAGCGTCAGCCTGGCACAGCGGGTACGCTGAGTGAGCCTGCCACGCGAGCCTGGGCTGATTCGCCGGGGCGTGTTCTGGCTTCTGCTGCTGGGGCCGTTGTTCTTCCTCAGCTATGGGCTGGCGAACCATTACACGGCCGGGCGCAGTGATGTCGGCAGCCTGGTGTTCGGCTGGGAGCACGGCATGCCGCTGTGGCCCTGGACGATCATCCCATACTGGTCGATCGACCTGCTCTACGGGCTGTCCTTCCTGCTGCCGCGCACACGCCAGGAAATGGACCGCCACGCGCTGGCGCTGCTCAGCGCACAGGTGATCAGCGTTAGTTGCTTCCTGCTGTGGCCGTTGCGCTTCACCTTCGAGCGACCGGACCTGGACGGGCTGTTCGGCTGGCTGTTCGATGTGTTAATGGGCTTCGACAAGCCCTTCAACCAGGCGCCTTCGCTGCACATCGCTTTGCTGGTGGTCATCTGGACGATGTTTGCCCGGCATGTGCAACACCAGCCCTGGCGTTGGCTGATGCATGGCTGGATGGCGCTGATCGGGGTGTCGGTGCTGACCACTTGGCAGCATCATTTCATCGATGTACCCACGGGGGCGCTGGCGGGGTTTGCCTGCCTGTGGCTGTGGCCATGTCAGGGGCGCCTGCCTTTTCAAGCGGCCCACCTTGCACGGGATGCCAAGCGTTGGAAGATCGCCGGTTGCTATGCTGTGGGCGCGCTGCTGTGTGCGCTTGCAGCTGTTGCGCTGGGCGGTACCGGGCTGTGGTTAAGTTGGCCGGCCGTGTCGCTGGGGCTGGTGGCGCTGAACTATGCCGTGTTCGGGGCGGGCGGTTTTCAAAAGGGTTCCGACGGGCACTTGTCGAATGCCGGCCGGTGGCTACTAGCGCCCTATCTGGCAGGTACGTGGCTCAATTCGCGGATGTGGACGAGGCGCCACCCGCAGGCGGATGAGGTATGCGATGGCGTGTACCTTGGGCGGATTCCAGGACGTGGCGAGGGAGAGCAATTTGCTGCGATTGTCGATTTGTGTGCGGAGCTGCCGTGCACAGTATTGGCTACGCAGGATTACCTGCATTTCCCCACCCTTGACCTGATAGCACCCGACGGCATCCTGCTACAGCAGGCCGCTAACGCCATCGAACACTGCCATGCCAAAGGCCCCGTGCTGGTCTGCTGCGCTTTGGGTTATTCACGCAGCGCCAGCGCCGTGGCGGCCTGGCTGGTGGTGACCGGCCGCTGCGATGACGCCCAGCAGGCAGAATCCCTTATCCGTAAAGCACGCCCCGGCATCGTCCTGCGCAACGCGCATCGCCAGGCTCTCCAGCAACTGGGAGCACAGCCATGAACCTGCGTGTAGTGGCCAGCCTGCTGGGCCGAGGCAAGCAGCTGGAATGCCTGTCCGACGGCCTCACCCTGCTGGCCCTAGCCTATGGCCTCACCCCCTTGCTGGGTCTCCCTCTGGCACCGCTGGCCAGCGTGCTGTGCAGCGTGCTGCTGGCGCTCGGCATGCTGCACAAGTACTGGGCCATCCGCGTGGCGATCGATGCCGAACTGTTTGCCCACCTAGCCAATAGCGAAGACCTGGCGGCAGACACCCAGGCCCTGGACCACGCCCTCTTCGAACTGAAACTCAAACCACAGGCCACCGACGGCCGCACATGGCCTGCCCGCAGCCAGGCCGCACTAGGCCTGTTGCGCCGTCAGGCCGTATGCCTGGGCCTGCAGCTCTCGCTAGCCTTGGCTACCCTGCTGACACTGCCTTTGAAGGGATAACGAACGCCCCATGCTCGCCAACCTGACCGCCTATGTCATCACCTCCGCCGCCCGCCTGATCACCGGCGCCCGCGCCCTGTGGCTGGGTTGCACGCCGCTGCCGGTGCAGCGCCTGTACTTCGCCAACCACAGCAGCCACGGTGACTTCGTGCTGCTGTGGGCCTCCCTGCCGCAGCCGCTGCGCAAGCGCACCCGCCCGGTGGCCGGCGCGGACTACTGGGCCAAACCGGGCATTCGCGACTTTCTCATTCGCAAGGTGTTCAACGGCGTGCTGATTGATCGGCAACGCAGTGAAGGCCAGGGCAGCCCGCTGCAACCGATCCTCGAAGCCGTGGCCCAGGGCGACTCGCTGATTTTCTTCCCGGAAGGTACGCGCAACCTGGGTGACGAGCCGCTGATGCCGTTCAGAAGCGGCTTGTACCACCTGGCGGCAGCCAACCCCGACGTCGAGCTGGTGCCGGTCTGGATCGCCAACCTCAACCGGGTGATGCCCAAGGGCCGTGCCCTTCCGTTGCCCCTACTTTGCACACTGAGCTTTGGCGAACCGTTGCACCTGCAGGCTGATGAAAGCAAGCAGGCCTTTCTAGCGCGGGCCAGCCAGGCCCTGCTGACCCTGGCCCCGAAGGATGCCTGACATGGACGACAACACCCTTTCCCTGTTCGCCGGCATCGGCGCCCTGCTGCTGCTCGCCAGCGTGATCGGCCGCCTGCTCAAGTGGCGGGCAGGCCCAGCGCCACACGCGGTAATCGACAACCTCAACGCCCGCATCAACGCCTGGTGGGTGATGGTGCTGGTCATCGGCATCGCTTTCCTGTTCGGCAAGTACGGTGTGATCGTGCTGTTCTACGGCGTGTCGTTCTACGCCCTGCGCGAGTTCATGACCCTTACCCCGACCCGGCGCAGCGACTACCCGGCGTTGGTGGCGGCGTTCTATGTGGCGCTGCCGGTGCAGTACGTGCTCATCGCCATGGACTGGTACGGCCTGTTCAGCATCTTCATCCCGGTGTACCTGTTCCTGCTGCTGCCGATATTGTCCAGCTTTGGCGGCGATACCACACGCTTCCTTGAACGTGCGTCAAAGGTACAGTGGGGGTTGATGATCGCGGTGTACTGCGTGTCATCGGTGCCGGCCTTGATGACGCTGGAGATCCCGGGCTACGAGGGCCGCAACCTGCTGCTGATCGCCTGGCTGATCCTGGTGGTGCAGATCAGCGACGTGCTGCAGTACGTATGCGGCAAACTGTTCGGCAAACACAAGGTGGCCCCCAACCTGTCGCCGTCCAAAACCGTCGAAGGCCTGGCCGGCGGCGTGGCACTGGCCACCCTGATAGGCGCCCTGCTGTGCTGGATCACCCCGTTCACCTTCTGGCAGGCCGCACTGATGGCCCTGACCGTGAACACCATGGGCTTCTTCGGCGGGCTGGTGATGTCGGCGATCAAGCGCGACCGTGGGGTGAAGGACTGGGGACACATGATCGAAGGCCATGGCGGCATGCTCGACCGCATGGACTCGGTGTGCTTTGCGGCGCCGGTGTTCTTCCACTTTGTGCGGTATTGGTGGGCGTAGCCACATACCCCTGGGGGGTATTCATCAGAGGCTCTGCCCAAAATCCAGAAACCTGCACGACTCCTGTGGGAGCGGGCTTGCCCGCGAAGAATGCGACGCGGTGCGTGGCACCGGCTTCGCCGGTGTTCGCGGGCAAGCCCGCTCCCACAGAGACCGCGCAAACTTCAGCGTCAGAACAACACAGTTGCTCCTTCATTGAGGGGCGTGGCACACCACAAAACTTACTTGAGGTAAGACCGCAATAACGCCGCCACCTTGTCCGCCTCATCCTGGCGCTCCTCGGCGCTCAGCCCGTCCGCCACCAGATGTTCGCGGATATGCCCTTCCATCACTTCGGCCATCAACCCGTTCACCGCGCCGCGCACGGCGGCGATCTGCTGCAGGATCGCCAGGCAGTCCTTGTCCTGCTCCAGCGCCGTCTCAAGCGCAGCGGCCTGGCCCTTGATCTTGCGCACCCGGGTCAGCAGTTGCTTCTTGCTCTTCAGGGTATGTGCCATTGGATTCCACACCATGCTAGGTATACTGGGGTATAGTATATTTCTCGATCTTCCGGGAGCATGATAAACCATGGCGACACAAACCTCAGACCGTTGGCAGCACAGCCATCAGTTCCACACCAGCAACCTGGGCGCCGAGCGCAAGACCCGCCTGGCGGTGTGGCTGACCGCCGTGATGATGGTGGCGGAGATTGCCGGTGGCTGGTTCTTCAACTCCATGGCACTGCTGGCCGACGGCTGGCACATGAGCTCCCACGCACTGGCCCTTGGCCTGTCGCTACTGGCCTACGCCGCCGCACGGCGCTATGCCGCTGATCGACGCTTTGCCTTCGGTACCTGGAAAATCGAGATTCTCGGTGGTTATTCCAGCGCGCTGCTGTTGCTGGGCGTGGCCGGGCTGATGGTGTTCCAGTCGGTGGAGCGGCTGCTGACACCGGGGCCGATCCATTATGACGAGGCCATCTTCATCGCCGTGATCGGCCTTGCGGTCAACCTGATTTGTGCCTGGCTACTGCGCGATGACCATCACCATCATGATCATCATGGGCACGACCATCACCATGACCACGGCCATCACCACGACGACCTGAACCTGCGCTCGGCCTACCTGCACGTGATGGCAGATGCCGCCACTTCGGTGCTGGCCATCGTTGCCTTGCTGGCCGGCAAGTTCTGGGGCGCCAGCTGGCTCGACCCGGTCATGGGACTGGTGGGTGCACTGCTGGTGGCGCTGTGGGCCCGCGGCCTGCTGCGCGATACCGGCCGGGTGCTGCTGGATGCGGAGATGGACGCGCCGGTGGTAGCAGAAATCCGCGAAGTGGTGGCGCAGCTGCCGGTGCCGGCCAGTATCACCGACCTGCATGTATGGCGGGTGGGCAAGGACCAGTACGCCTGCATTCTTGGCTTGGCCACCTCAAGTGCCCTCAGCGCCGACAGCGTGCGCCAGGCCTTGGGTGTGCATGAAGAACTGGCGCACGTCACCGTCGAGGTAAACCGCCTGGCATAGCGCGACCAGACAGCTGGACGTCGAGCCCAGGCAACTGCGGCTCGGCCGATAGCCCTATGGTGACGAGTCATTCAGCCAGTCACCAGGAGTTGTGCCATGTCCGATTTCATCACCGTCCTGCGCGAAACCTGCCCGACGCCGGTCGTGGACGCCACCAAGTGGAAGCGCATCGGCGGCGATCCGCACACCGTCAACCTCAATGCCTACCTGTCGGCCGACGGCAGCAAGATCATGGGCACCTGGATCTGCACCCCGGGCAAGTTCGAGGTCAACTACGAGAAGTGGGAGTTCTGCCACTTCCTCGATGGCTACTGCATCATCACTCCGGAAGGCGAAGAGCCGAAGCACCTGAAAGCCGGTGACGTGTTCGTCATCGAACCGGGGATGAAAGGCACCTGGGAAGTGGTCGAGACTGTACGCAAGTATTTCGTTTTCGCCTGACAAAAAAAATCGCGGGGCAGGCGCTCTTCCCTCTGGTGCGCAGTTACAGAGGGAAGGCCACCTGGCCCGCGAAGAAGCCCACCTCGCTCGTCAATCCTTCTTGCGATACCCCTCGACGATGGCCGAGAAGTCCTTGCCCCCTTCGCCGCGCAGGCTCATGGCCTGATACAGCTGCTGGGCCACGGCCCCGAGGATCACCGGCTGGTGTGCCTGGCGTGCCGCTTCGGTGGCCAGCCCCAGGTCCTTGAGCATCAGCTCGGCGCCAAAGCCACCGGTATAGCCACGCGATGCCGGCGCCGTTTCGATGATGCCCGGCCACGGGTTGTAGGTGTCCGAACTCCAGCAACGCCCGGTCGAGCTGTTGATGATGCCGGCCAGCACCTTGGTGTCGATGCCCAGGGCGTTACCCAGGGCCATGGCCTCGGAGACGCCGATCATGGAGATGCCCAGCAGCAGGTTGTTGCAGATCTTGGCGATCTGCCCGGTGCCGACTTCACCGCAGTGCACGATGTTACGGCCCATCTGCTCCAGCACTGGCTTGAGGCTGGCGAACAGCTCGGCGCTGGCACCGACCATGAAGGTCAGGGTGCCCGCAGCCGCGCCGCCGGTGCCACCGGACACTGGCGCGTCGCCCATGTCCACACCCTTGGCCGCTGCGGCCTTGGACACATCGCGTGCGGTCTGCGGGTCGATGGTGCTGCAGTCCACGGTTGGCGTGCCGGGGCGAATGCCGGCCAGCACACCGTCGTCGTTCAGGTATACGCTGCGCACATGGGCCGCCGCCGGCAGCATGGTGATGACCAGCTCGCTGTTGGCCGCCGCGTCCTTGGGCGACGGGCTGATCTGCCCGCCCAGTTCTGCCAGCTCGGCCAGCACGGTTTTGTTCAGGTCGAACAGGTTCAGTTGGTGCCCGGCCTTGATCAGGTTGCGGGCCATGGGCGCGCCCATGTTGCCGAGGCCAATGAATGCAATACGCATGACGTCTCCTTAGCGCAGGCTGATGGTGGTGTTCACACCGTCATTCACACTGTCGTCATCGAACCAGCGGGCGGTGACGGTCTTGGTCTGAGTGTAGAACTGCACCACCTGCTTGCCGTACGGGCCGAGGTCTCCGAGCTTGGAGCCACGCGAACCGGTGAAGCTGAAGAACGGTACCGGTACCGGGATCGGGATGTTGATACCGACCTGGCCGATGTCGATTTCGCTCTGGAACTTGCGCGCGGCCGCGCCGCTCTGGGTGAACAGGCCGGTGCCGTTGCCGAACGGGTTGGCGTTGACCAGGGCGATGGCCTCGTCGAGGGTATCGACCTCCAGGGTCACCAGCACCGGGCCGAAGATTTCCTGGGTGTACACCTGCATGTCGGTCTTCACGCCCGAGAACAGGGTTGGGCCGACGAAGTTGCCCTGCTCGTAGCCCGGCACCTTGACATCGCGGCCGTCGAGCTCCAGCTTGGCGCCTTCCTTGATGCCACTTTCGATCAGGCCCAGCACACGCTCCTTGGCGCGTTTGGACACTACCGGGCCTACATCGGTGCCAGGCTCACAGCCGGCATTGACCTTGAGCTTGCTGGCCGCTTCCTTGATATCCGGCAGCCATTCGCGAGCCTTGCCCACCAGCACCGCCACCGAGGTGGCCATGCAGCGCTGGCCTGCAGCGCCGAAGGCAGCACCGACCAGGGCGTTGATGGTTTGCGTACGGTTGGCATCGGGCAGCACAACGGCGTGGTTCTTGGCGCCCATCATCGACTGCACGCGCTTGCCGTGCTGGCTGCCCAGGTTGTACACGTGGGTGCCGACTTCGGTGGAGCCTACGAAGGAAATGGCTTTGATGTCTTGATGGGTGCAAATGGTATCCACCACTTGCTTGCCACCGTGCACCACGTTCAGCACACCCGCCGGTACGCCAGCTTCCAGCGCCAGCTCGACCAGCAGCATGGTCGAGAGAGGGTCCTGTTCGGACGGCTTGAGCACGAACGTGTTGCCGCAGACGATGGCCATGGGGAACATCCACAGCGGGATCATCGCCGGGAAGTTGAACGGGGTGATGCCGGCGCATACACCAATCGGCTGGCGCAGGGTGTAGGTATCGACACCGCCTGCGACGTTCTCGGCGAACTCCCCCATCTGCAAGGTGCCGATGGAGGCGGCGTGCTCGACCACTTCCAGCCCACGGAAGATATCGCCTTCGGCATCAGCCAGGGTTTTGCCCTGCTCGGCGCTGAGCACCTGGGCAATACGTTTGGTGTGTTCGCGGATCAGCGCCTGCAGCTTGAGCATGATGCGCATGCGTGCACCAATCGGGGTGTCGCGCCAGGTCTGGAAAGCGCGATGGGCAGCAGCCACGGCAGCGTCGACTTCTTCGACAGTGGCGAACGGCACGCGCGCCAGTACTTCTTGGGTGGCAGGGTTGACGATGTCGCGCCATTCGGTGGTCTTCGACTCGACCCATTGGCCGTCGATCAGCAGCTTGACCTGCTCGACCTTGGTCGGGTTCGGGGATTGCGGTGCGTTCATCTGCGTTCTCCTTGGAATTATTGTCGGGACGAGATCGCCAGCGCCAAGCAAACGCAAGGTGGCGTCCTGAGGCTTTTTTCGAGTATAGATGTGCAAACATCCAACAAGAACGCACAAAAAAACCGGATCATCATGCAAAAAGACCTCACATCCCTGAGCGCACTCAACTGGGACGACCTGAAGTTTTTCCTTGAAGTGGCCCGCACCCGCAAGGCCAGCAGTGCCGCCAAACGGCTGAGCGTGGACTACACCACGGTGTCGCGGCGCATCAGCTCGCTGGAGGGGGCGCTGGGTACGTTGCTGTTCGAAAAATCGCGGACCAACGGCTTTGTGCTCACCGCCGAAGGTCAGCGCCTGCTGGGCTATGCCGAGTCGATCGAAAGCACGCTGCACATGGCCTGCGAGCAGGTATCCGGGTCGGGCGTGGCGCTGTCGGGGCATGTACGCATGGGCTGCACCGAGGGCTTTGGCAGCTTCTTCATTACCCCGCAGCTGAGCCACTTCGTTGATGCCTACCCGGCGATTTCGGTGGACATCCTGCCGCTGCCGCACTTCATCAGCCTGTCCAAGCGTGAGGCGGACATCGTCATCGCGCTGGAGCGGCCGGAGCATGGGCCTTATGTATGCTGCAAGCTCTGTGATTACCGCTTGCGGCTGTATGCGACGCAGGATTACCTGGACAGCCACGCGCCGATTCGTCAGGTGGCGGACTTGGCCAAACATCCCTTTATCAGTTACGTGGATGATTTGGCGTTCAGTTCGGAGCTTTTGTACCTTGCCAACCTGATTCCCGGTGCCACTGCGCACCTGCGCAGCACCAGTGTGATTGCGCAGTACACGGCGGCGTTGCAGGGGCGTGGGTTGGCGATATTGCCGTGTTTCCTGGCTGCGCAGGACCCGCGTTTGGTGACGGTGTTGCCGGAGGAGATCGAGGTGACGCGGCAGTTCTGGATGTATTGCCGGGAAGATTTGAGGAAGTTGAAGCGGATAACCCTGCTGTGGGATTACATCCGGGGGGTGACCGAGGCGAATGCACCGTTGCTGATGGGGGGAACGCGGGAGATGAGTTTTGCTCAGGAATGATCAGGGCGCTCTGCGCCCTGATATACCCAGTCAGTAAGACGCCACCACGATAGACACCCGCCGGTTCTCGGTACGCCCGGCGCTGGTGCGGTTGTCTGCTACCGGTTGCGTGCTGCCCAGGCCACGGCGCTGAATGTTCTGGGCCTGCATGCCCACCCCGACCAGCGCTTTGGCCACACTTTGGGCACGGCGCTCGGACAGTTGCTGGTTATACGCCGCCTTGCCGGACGAATCGGCATGCCCGTCTACCCGAACGCCCTGGATACCAACACCCAGCAGCGCCTTGCCAATGCGCTCGACAATCGCCTGGCTCTGGCCGTTTAGGCTGTCAAGGTCGCTGCCGAACAGCACTTTGCCAGACAGGTCGTAGGCCCAGCCTTCATCGGTGGGGGTAAAGCCTTCGCGCTTGAGTACGGCAATCTGTTCAGGGGTAAGGCCCTTGGGGGGGGCGCTCTGGCAACCGGTCAGCGCCAGCACGGCGAGCAACAAGGCCCACAGGGGAAAACGTATAGCGTGCATCACGGGTTCAACTCCTGTTCTTGATTTCACTGGCGGACCGTTCCGTCTGCGCCACTTGCCAATGGCCACGGCGTTTACGCTTGGCCTCGTACATCGCCGCATCGGCGGCATTGAGAAGACTGGCGGGGTCAGCGCCATCATCAGGGTAATAGGCGATACCAACACTCAACGAGGTGGCGATACTGCGGCCGCTGTCCAGCTGCACCGGCAGCTTCATGCTGGCCACGATCTTGTCGGCAATGTGTTCGGCGTCCTGGCGCGACTGCAACGGCGTCAGCAGCACCGCGAACTCGTCGCCACCCAGGCGGGCTACCAGGTCGTGTTCACGCACCTGGGCGCGCACACGGTCGGCGACGCTGATCAGCACTTCGTCGCCCACGGCATGGCCGAGGGTGTCGTTGATCTGCTTGAAGTGGTCGCTGTCGAGGAACAGCAGCGCCAGGTGATCCTGCTGCCGCGCCGCATTACGCACGCTGCGGCTCAAACGCCCTTCGAAGAAAGCGCGGTTGGGCAAACCGGTAAGGCTGTCGTGGCTGGCCTGGTGGGCCAGGGTCTGATTTTCGTTCTGCAGGTGGCTTTGCCACACCTCCAGTTCGTCGAGCAGGGCATTGAAGTCGTTGCCCAGTTCGTTGAGTTCGGCAATTGGCGCTTCCGGCACGCGCCGGTCGAAGCTGCGTTCGCGGCGGGCGGCGTGGGCGACACTGGCCAGGCCGCGCAGCGGGCGGGTGATATTGCTGAGCAGGCGCCGCGAAAGATACTGGGCAGCCAAAGCGCTGAGTATCGTGCAGAACAGAATTCCGGCCAGACCGCTGAGCAGGAACAACAGCAGGCTACGGCCCTGGCCGACCAGTTCGGTGTGCCCGACTTTTTGCTGCTGGTGCAGGATCGGCAAGTTGACCGGCTCATCCAGCAAGGCCGTGGCCACCTGCACTTCGAGCTTGCCGAGCATGCCCGTATCACCGCGTTGCCAGTGCGCCAGCAGCTCGCCTTCGTTGTTGAAGACCTTGGCTTCGGCCACCTCCTCGTTACTGGCGATCAGCGCCAGTGATTCGTTGGCCGCTGCACTGTCATCGAACACCACCGCCGCCTCTACGGTGTAGTTGATCGAGCGGGCGATCAGGTGCAGGTTGTGATTGGCATAGACGCGCAGGGCGAGCACACCCAGCAGCGTAAGCGAAATACCGGCCAGGCCTACCGCGAGCAAGGCAACGCTGAGGTGGCCACGGCCCAGCACCGAACGCAGGGTCGGGCGCACGCCCTGCTTGCGGGTCGGCTTCATGGCTGCACCGCCCGGCGCCGCGACAGTTGCAGCACGCTGGGGTGAATGCGCACGCCGGAACGCGCCACCGAATCCAGGTTGACTTCAAAGGCCACCTGCTGGTCGCTGACCCTCAGGCAGAACAGGCTGCCGACCGTGCAGGGGTCGTTCGCTTCGCTGATGCTCAGAACCGGGTGGCCGCTGATGCGCTCGAACAGTTTGTCGCGCTGGCCCTGGTCAAGCTTGCCAATGTAGATGGCATCGCAGGCCTGGGCGACCTGGGTATCCTCTGCCAGCAGCCGCCGCACCTGCAGCGGGCGGCCGGACTCCTGTACATGGCCTTTGATCAGGTCATCGGCATACTCGGTGGGGCCAACCAGGCACAAGCGCAAGGGGGATGGTTCGACCGGCCAGCGGGCATAGCTGAAGATACCCAGTACGACCTGGGTTACGGCCTTGGCGCGTTGCTGGGCCTGGGCAGTGGTTGTGGCAGTATCTGCCCGGGCGCAGCCCATGGAAATGAACAGGGCGGCCAGCAACAGCGACAGTGCACAGCTTGGCGCTCGCCTCCCGGCCACGTTCATGTGGGAAATCTCTTATGGTCCTTTCCGGTAACGGCGCAACGATAGCACATGGCCGCTTCCTTGTATGGAAGAGCGGCCAGGTGCATCAGGTTGCATGCCCCTAGACCTGCTCCAGCATCAACCCGGAAATACGCCGTACCTTGCGCGCCACCGCTTCTTCGAAAATGCCCTGGCGTGGCTCGACCAGGCTGAAGCAGTGCTTGGCGCGGGTGATGCCGGTATACACCAGTTCCTTGGTCAGCACCGGGTTGAGCGCATCCGGCAAAACCAGTGCGGTGTGGCTGAACTCCGAGCCTTGGGACTTGTGCACGGTCATGGCGAACACCGTTTCCACTTCGTTAAGCCGGCTCGGCAGGACGAAGCGCACCCCGCCACTGCCATCGTTACGCGGGAAGGCCACGCGCAGCAGCGGCTCGCCTTGCTCATCCGGCAGGCGCAGGGCGATGCCGATGTCACCGTTCATCAGGCCCAGGCCGTAGTCATTGCGGGTCACCAGCACCGGGCGCCCTTCGTACCAGGGCTGCTGGCTGTCGATCAGCCCGGCATTGTGCAGCACCCGCGCCACCCGCTCGTTGAGGCCTTCGACCCCCCAGGCGCCGCGACGTACCGCGCAGAGCAACTGGAAGGCCTCGAAGCTGTGCAGCACCTTGCCCGCCCACTGCTCCCATGCCGGGTCGTCAAATGCGGTTTCGAGTGCCGGCCTGTAGCGGCCAAGGGTGCGCAGGTAGCTGCGATAGCCTTGCGGGCCTTCGGCACCACGGTTCAGGCCGTCGAGCAGCAGGCGGTCAAAAGCACGGTCTTGCTCGTGCTTGAGCGCCAGGCTGTGCACGTCGTCCGGTGGCGTGGACAGCAGGTTGCGTGCCGCGTAGGCGTCCTGGCGATTGACCAGCCTGGCCAGTTGACCAATCCCGCTGCCTTCGCCGAAGCGTCGTGAAAAACGCAGCATTACCACCTGCTGGGCAAGCGGGTTGCGCTGCTCATCACCAGCCTTGAGCCCGCTGCCGGCCAGCGACTCGCCGCTGACCTGTTCCAGCCAAGCGGTAGTTGCCGGCGAGTAATAGCCCTCCTCGGCATCCCGGCACAAATCCCCCAGCACCGCGCCGGCCTCGACAGAGGCCAACTGGTCCTTGTCCCCCAGCAGCACCAAGCGTGCCCGTGGCGGTAAGGCATCGAGCAGGTTGGCCATCATTTCCAGGTCGATCATCGACGCCTCGTCGACCACCAGCACATCCAGCGGCAACGGGTTGCCAGCATGGTGGCGGAAGTGCCGCGAGCCTGGGCGGCTGCCGAGCAGCCGGTGTACGGTGCTGACATCAGTGGGAATTTGCCCGCGGACTTCGGCGCTGACTTGCAGCCGCTCGACTTGCTGGCCAATGGATTCGGTCAGGCGCGCAGCAGCCTTGCCGGTCGGCGCTGCCAGGCGTATGCGCAGCGGCCTGCCCAGCTCTACCGCCGGCCCCTGCAGCAAGGCCAGCAGGCGTACGACGGTCGTGGTTTTACCCGTGCCGGGGCCGCCCGTGATGATGCTGAAACCGGCACGGGTGGCCAGCGCACACGCCAGCTTCTGCCAGTCCACCTGGCCTGCTGGCGCACCGCCCGCGAACAGCTGCGACAGGCGATCTGACAGGTCGGTCAGCGGCGATTCGGCCTGGGTCAGGCGCTGGCGCAGGGTATGGTCGATACGCCGCTCGTAGCGCCAGTAACGGCGCAGGTACAGGCGCTCGCCGCTGAGCACCAGCGGCCGCGCTTGCTGGCCTGGGTTATCGCCGAGTGCCACCAGCGAGCTGGCGGCAATGCGCTGTCGCCAGGCATTCAAGTCGAGGTTGGCCAGCAGCTGCGAGGGTAACAGCAGAGGGCCAGTCAAGGCGTCACCCTCCGGTGGCAGCGACAGCGCAAAGTCGGGCTCGGCCAGGGTTTGCTGCAAGTCGAGGCACACGTGGCCATGGCCCAGTTGGTGGCTGGCCAACGCTGCCGCCAGCAACAGCAAGGGGTCACTGCCAGGGGCGCGCTCTTCAAGGAACGACACGAATGCCCGGTCCAGGGCACGCAGCCATCCCCGCTCCACCCAGCGGTCGAGCAGTTGCAGCAGGTCACCACTGTCATGCTGAGGTGCCAGCGCCAACAGGTGCTCGGCGTGCAATGGCGTGGGCAAAAGGTCGACTAGGCTTCGGCTCATGGCGCGACTCCGGCTAACAGGTCCTGCTGTGCGGGCGCGCGCTCGCCACGGAACAGCGCATCCAAGCGCTCAATCAGCTCACGCGGTGGCTTGGCGTGGTACACGCCGTGGCCGCTGCTGCTGGCGCCTCGCAGGAAGATGAACAGGGCGCCACCGACATGGCGGTCGTAATCGTAATCGGGGAGACGTGCGCGCAGCTGGCGGTGCAGGGCCAGCAGGTACAGCACGTACTGCAGGTCATAGCGGTGCTCGATGATGGACTTTTCCATGGCCATTGTGTCGTAGGCCTGGATGTCCAGGCCCAGCCAGTTGGACTTGTAGTCGGTCACGTAGTACCGCCCATCCAGCTCGAACGCCAGGTCTATAAAGCCTTTGAACATCCCGTTGAGCACGGTCGGCTGCGCTGCCGGGCGTGACAGGCCAGGGTGGGTGTGGCGAGCGACCAGGCGATCGAGTTGTTCGGCGTCGACCTGGTGGCTGGCGAACCAGAACTCCATTTCGATCTGGTAATGGCGCAACTGACCGAGCGTTACGCTCAAGTCGTTGCCCGGCAACGGCAGCGGCTCGCTCAACAAGCGTTGCAGCCACTGGGTGAGCGTGGGAATCCAGCCGGTCCAGTCACGGCGGTTGCATCGCTGGCCAACGGTTCGCTCGATCAGCTGTGAGTTGCCGGTGACCTGGCTGAAGCCCTCGCGCCCAGCCCATTCCAGCAGGCCATGGAGGAAGGTGCCCGGGTTCGGCCCCCGTGGAAAGCGGTGGATATCGCCGCTCTCGGGCGGGACCTCGCGCAACACCTGGGCATCGAGCACCTCGTCATCCAGCAATTGCTGGGCCTGCGAGCTGTCGGCGCCGAGGGTCTGGTCGCCGACGCGCAGGGCGCTGTACGACGCGATCCACCAATGCTCGGCTGCTGCGCGGCGAGGCTTGCGTGCGGGCAGCAGCTCACGCTCGGCATGCGGCATGCGATACACCTGCTCATCCGCCTGCGGCAGACCTGGGCAGGTGATATGCGGGGACGTCGCTGCCAGCGCCTGCAACCAGTCCGTCAACTGCGTCGATCCGGCCAGAGCAAGGCCGCCCCCCAGCAGGTAGCCAAATGCCGAGCGGTGCAGCTGCGAACGCTTCTGGTTGCCACGTTTGAGGTCGGCCACACCCAGCCAGCAAGCATGCTGTGCACGGGTCAGGGCTACGTAGAGCAGGCGCAGGTCTTCGGCCAGGCGCTCGTCATCGGCGCGCTCGATCTGCTCCTGGTTCGGCGTGAGTGTGAGGTGGGCATTACCGTCGCTGTCATGCCAGGCTAACGGCAGTCGGGTGCCGTCGACAGGCTTGCTGGTGCAGATGAACGGCAGATAGACCAAGGGATATTCCAGCCCCTTGGACTTGTGGATCGTTACGACCTTGACCAGCTGTTCGTCGCTCTCCAGGCGCAGGATCTGTTCTTCACCGGCCTGGCCGGAACTGGCCAGGTGCTCGGCCAGGTGGCGGATCAACGCCTGCTCACCGTCCAGCTCACCTGCAGCCTGCTGCAACAGCTCGGCCAGGTGAAGCAGGTTGGTCAACACCCGTTCGCCATCACTGCGGCGAATCAGCGTGCGCGGCAGGTGGAAGTCGTGCAGCAGGTGGCGCAACATCGGTAGCACCCCTTGGCGCTGCCAGGTGTCGCGGTAAAGGCGAAAACGCATGACCCAGCCTTCCCAGACCCGCTCGTCCTGGTTCAGCCGGTCCAGTTCGGCCAGCGACAGGCCCAGTGTGAGGCTGGCCAGTGCGGCCTTGAGCAGGCGTTCCGAGTCTGGCTCGGCGCAGGCCTTGAGCCAGGCCAGCAGGTCGTGGGCTTCCTGGGCGGCAAACACCGAATCCTTGTCGGACAGGTACACGCTGCGCACATCACGCGCGGCCAGCTCGGCGCGAACTATCTGTGCTTCATGGCCATCACGCACCAGGATGGCGATGTCCGAAGGCAGGCAGGGGCGCAATTCGCCCTCGGCATTCTGGAAGCCCGCCGTGCCCTGCTGGCCACCGTTGAGCAAGGCGACGATATGGCTGGCGCAGCTGGCGGCCAGTTGCTGGCGGTAGACGCTGCTGGAAACCGGCTCTTCGCTTTCCAGCTGCCAGCACTGCAGGGCTGCGCTGGCCTCACCGTCGATCAATAGCTGTTCGCTACGGCCCTTGGCATGCACCTCGACGAACGGCAACGGGTTGTCATCAGCTTCGCGGAACAGGAATGCACCCCGCCCCGTTTCACGCGCTTCGGCCTGCAGGAACACCTGGTTGACCGCCGCGACCATGGCTTTGCTGGAGCGGTAGTTGGTGTCCAGGCTGTGCAGGCGGCCACTGGTGGCGCGCCGCGCAGCAAGGTAGGTGTAAATGTCGGCACCCCGGAAGGCGTAAATCGCCTGCTTGGGGTCACCGATCATGAACAGGCCGGTTTGCGCACGGTTTTCGCTGATCTGGTAAATGCGCTCGAAAATCCCGTACTGCACCGGGTCGGTGTCTTGGAATTCGTCGATCAGCGCGACCGGAAACTGCTCGCGAATCAGGCTGGCCAAGCGCTCACCGGCCTCGCTGGCCAGGGCGTGCTGCAGGCGCACGAGCATGTCGTCGAAGCCCATTTCCGCACGGCGGCGCTTTTCCACTTCGAATCGCGTCGATACCCAGCCGGCAGCATGCTCAAGCAACGGCGCATCTGGGTTGTCCAAGGCCTGCAATTGCTGTTGCAGCGTCTGCATGGCGTCGAGGGCCGGGTGCTCGGGCGGTTCGCCCTTCCAGGCTTCAGCCATGCCCGCCGGGGTGAGGCGGGTGAAGCCGGTACCCAGGTCGAGCTCCACCTGTTGCTCATCGGCTGCCCAGGCGCAAAGTTTGTCGAACCAGGGTTCGAAGTAACGGGCCTGCATCTTCCGGCCGTCGACCTGCTTGGCGGCCAGTGCATCGCGGCAGATTTGGCGCAGCTCTTCGGCCCACTGCGCCCACGGCGCCTTTAGCTGGGCCAGCTGTTGGCCACGTTGCTGCAGCGACGCCTGGATCAACGCAGCGGGCTCTGGCCCGTCGTGCTGAGCGCGTATACGGCCAAACAGCGGGCGGATGCGCGGCAGCAAGGCATCGGGGCTCCCCCAATTGCTGCGGACCCAGGCCAGCGCATCACCGCGCATGCCGTAGCAGAAACGCCGCCAGTAATCGCGCATCACCTGACCCAGCAGCTCGCTGTGGTCGGTTTCCAGGGTTTGGGTGAACAAGCTGCCACTGTCGAAGGCATGCTCGCGGAGCATGCGCTGGCACCAGCCATGGATGGTCGATACCGCCGCTTCGTCCATCCACTGCACTGCGATTTCCAGGCGGCCGGCACAACGCGGCCAGGCCTCTTGTGGATAATCGTCACGCAGCTGATGCAACAACGGGTCGGCGCCTTCCAGTTCACCACGGAAAAACCGTGCAGCCTCAGCCAGGCGGGCACGAATGCGCTCGCGCAGCTCTTTGGTGGCAGCGTCGGTAAAGGTCACCACGAGGATTTGTGGTGGTAGCAGCTCGCGGTCGAAGCCCTGTTCGCCACCGTGGCCGAGGATCAGGCGCAGGTACAGCGCCGAAATGGTGAAGGTCTTGCCCGTACCGGCGCTGGCCTCGATCAGCTGGCTGCCGTGCAGGGGGAAACTCAGTGCCAAGGGACGGGCCTGGGTCATACGCCTTTCTCCGGATTGCCCAAGGTCTGCCAAGGGGCGGTGAACAACGGGCGGTACAAGGTTTCGCACCAGCCTTCGAAGGTTTCGTCAGCGGTGAGTGCGGCAAAGTCACGGAACTGGCGAGCCAGGGCAATGCTTTCACCACGCTCGCCAAAGCTGGTGCGCTCGTCGCCTTCGTAGGCGCGGGCTGCGGCGGCAAGGGCCTTGTCGGCATCGTCCTGGGCCAACCATGCAAACGCGGTTTTGGCTGCAACGGGCAGAGGCGCATTCATCCCTGCCTGACGGGCCACCAGCAAATCGCCCAACAGTTGCGTGGCCTGCTCGGGCGGCAGCGGGGCAAGCAACAGGGTCAGGTCACTGGCTACCAGCGCACTGTTATACGGGTAGCCCGCCGCACAGGCGGCCAAGTGCGTGACCCAAGGGGCAATCAGCCGGTGCCACTTGAGGTTGTTGCGCCCGGCACTGATGGTGTTGGGTACGGTGGTGATGCTGAGCAGGCTCTGGTCATTCGCCTGGAACACACGGCCCAGCCAGCCTTCGAGCCGGTGCTGGCCGTGCTCGAAATGCACCGGCAAAGCGCCCTCGACCAGCTGTGGCCAGCGTTGCAGCAACTGCTGGTGACGTTGCAGCAGGTCAGGTAGCGGTTCGATCAGCTCGTTTTGCAGTAGCTCGCCGAAGCCGGCCAGTGGCAACAAACCGCAGGCTTGCAGGCGCCGGGCCTGGGCCTGCAAGGCCTGTTCGGCGTTGCCCGGCTCGGCCAGGGCGGCGCCGAGCAAGCTCTCACTGGCACCGTAGCGTTGCAGGGTATCGAGGACAAAAGGTTCTTCGTCCGGGGTCGGCGCCTCCAATGCTTCGAAGTACACCTTCAAACGCTGGCTGAAGAAGTGCCTTACCGGGTGGCGCAGGAAGTCATTCAGCTGGGTCAGGCTCAGGGCTTCATCGTCGAGATAAGGTGGCAAGCCTGGGTCGCCCTGCCCTTGCTCCTCGCCTTGCTGGTGCAGCACCTGCCATTCGTGGGCAAAACTGAACAGCGGGCTACCCTTCTGGAAATAGCGGGGGCTGAACGGCTGCAGCGGGTGCTCCTGGGTCAGTCCGTGCAGCAGGTGCTCGCCCGGCTGCGCGGGTTGCCCTTGCTCGACGCTGGTCAACTGCCAGCCCGCAGCGATGTGATCGCGCAACTGGCCGATCAGTACCGAGGCGGGGCGCTCGCTGTTGTCGCGGATACTGCGCCCAACCCAGCTGACATACAGTTGGTCACGTGCCGACAGCAGCGCTTCGAGCAGCAGGTAACGGTCGTCTTCGCGGCGTGAGCGGTCACCGGGGCGGTAATCGCTGGCCATCAGGTCGAAGTCCAGTGGTTGCTGGGCGCGCGGGTAGTCGCCATCGTTCATGCCCAGCAGGCAGACTACGCGGAACGGGATGGCGCGCATGGGCATGAGGGTGCAGAAGTTAACCGAACCGGCGAGGAAGCGTTGCGACAGCTTGCCCTGGTCGAGGCCTGACAGCCAGGCTTCACGCACCACGGTCAGCGGCAACGGATCATTCAGCCCAACAGCCTCGCACACTTCGAGCCAGCCATCGCGCAGGTCCTGTAGCTGCATCAGCAGGAATTCGTCGTGCTCATCCTCGGCGAGGAAGAATACCTGCAGCAAGGCGTGCAGGCGCTCTCCCCACTGACTGACAGTGGCGGGCTCGGAAAATGCCTGACAAGCGACGTCGAGTGCATCGAGCAGTGCAACCAGCGGACCAATCAGTGCTGCGTCCAGGCCGCCGATTTCATCGTAGGGCTCGATGCCGTCGCAGGCCTCTCCCACACCTACGGCATAGCCCAGCAGCATGCGCCGCAGGCCGAAGCGCCAACTGTTCTGTTCAAGCCCGGCGGGCAAACCCAGGCTGGCCCGCTGCTCGGCGTTGAGGCCCCAACGGATACCGGCGCCCTCGATCCAGCGGTGCAGCGTAGGCAAGTCGTTTTCGCGGATACCGAAGCGGGCACGGACTGCCGGTACGTCAAGCAGGTCGAGCACTTCGCTCACCGCGAAACGGCTATCCGGCAGTTTGAGCAAGTGTTCAAGGGCGATCAGTAAAGGCTCACGCCCGCGCTGTCCCTGATCGGTGAGGGTGAACGGGATGTAGCGCGGGTCATTGCGCTGCAACTGGCCGAACACGGCGCGGATATGCGGCGCGTAAGTGTCGATGGCTGGCAGCATGACGATTACGTCACGCGGGCGCAACGTAGGGTCGGCGCTGAAGCGGGCCAGCAGCTGGTCATGGAGAATCTCCACTTCGCGTTGCGGGCTGTGTGCAATGTGGAAGCGGATCGAGCGGTCTTTGCCTGGGTCGACTGGCGGCCACAGCTCACGGGTTTCGGCGAGCGGGCGCAGTTCAAGAATGTCGTCCTGCAACTGGTTGAGCAATGTGGTGGGCGAGCCGTCGCTGAACAGGTCGATGCGCCCATCGCTGAACGCACCCTGGTAGCTGCCTGGGTCGTCATAGCTGTCGAGCAGGTTGATGTAGTCGCGGCCCTGTTTGCCCCAGGCAGCCAACAACGGATGAGCATGCTGGTGCAGCGACTGCTCGTCCAGTTGCAGGGGCATGCCCTGTTTGCGTTGCTGGCGTTTGTACTGGTGGCGCAACAGGTCCTTGTCGGCAACAATGTCGGCCCAGTGGTGGCGGCAGGGGTTGTGCACGCACAGCAATACCTGGCTAAAGCGCGCCAGGCCTGCCAATGCTTCCAGGGCCTGTGCAGGCAACGAGGAAATGCCGAATACGATCACCCGCGATGGGAGCCCCGCAGGTGCCTGTTCCAGGTTGTTAATGCGCTCGGTGAAGCGCTGATGTACCCCGGCGCGGCTTTGAGCCATCCCCTGCTCACCAACATCCTCCAACAAGGCTCGCCACAACTCGGCTTGCCAGCGATTGCCCGGCGGCAGGGCTTTGCGCTCACCACGGGCAGTATTGAGGATATGATTGCCGGCAGCCCAGTCCTTGAGCCAGTCGGCGCGGTAGACCTGGTACTGGTCGAACAGGTCAGCCAGTCGCTCGGCGAGCTGGTAGCGCTTGCGCAGGTCGCTGTCGTCATTGAGGAAGCGCTGCAGCGGCTCGAAATGCGGGCGCTCTATCAGGGCTGGCAGCAGGCGCATCAGGCGCCAGGTCAGTGGGGCCTTGTCGAGCAGGGATACTTCGGGAATTTCGTCATGGCCCAGCACGCTGCGGTACAGCTGCCACATGAAGCTGCCAGGCAATTGCACATCGATTGCGGCAGCGATGCCGCAGCCACCCAGGTCATTTTCCAGCGGGTCTTCAGCCAGGGCCAGTTTGAGCCATTGGGCGATACCATTGCTTTGGACAAGGGCGATTTCGTTTTCCAAAGGTGCCAAGGGGTAACGGCGCATCCAGCTCACCACCAGGCTGCGTAGGTCATCGAGGCGGTTGCCGTGGACGATCATGAAACCTGGGTGGAGCGTGGTAATAGCCATTGAGCATTCCCTGGAAGGCAGTTGGTTCAGATGCGGAACCATATCACGGGGCGTGGCACGGACCGTGGCACGCTTGGAGACAAATCTTTTCCTGTCCGG